>JAYTSB010000028.1:0-9987 GCA_043745825.1 Actinomycetota bacterium
CTCAACAACGAGACCGTCACGTTCGACGGCTACTACGTGCATCTCGATGGCGTGGAGCTGGACTACGTGCACCAAGAGCGCCGCGCCAAGGACGTGCCGATCTACATCGGTGCCACCGGCCTGCAGATGATGGAGCTCACCGGCGAGATCGCCGATGGTGCCGTGCTCAACTACCTCGTTTCTCCCTCCTACAACACCGGCGCGTTGGCAGCGTTGGCCCGCGGCGCAGCCAAGGCCGGGCGCACGATCGACGACATCGACCGCCCGCAGCTGGTGGTCTGCTCCGTGGACAACGACCGCGCCAAGGCTCTCGACAACGCCCGCTTGTTGGTGACCCAGTACCTCGGTCAGCAGCCGCACATCATGAAGGCGTCGGGCGTTCCTCAGGAGCTGCTCGACGAGATCGGCGCCGTGCTGACGTGGCCGGCGACGCACGACGAGGTCGTGGCCGCGTCGAAAATGGTGCCCGACGACATCGTCCAGATGATCACCGCGAGCGGCGAGCCCGACGAGGTGCGGGCCAAGGTCGGCGAGTACGTCGCGACCGGTTGTACGTGCCCCATTCTGTATCCTTTGGCCGACGATGTCCGACTGATGATCGACACGTTCGCGGGAGGTATCTGACTCCCGTCCGCCCACCGATCGAGGTTCCATGTTCCACAACAGCTACATCCGTCGCGTCGGCGTGTGCGCCACTCTTCTCGCAGCGCTCGGACTGGCATCGTGCAAGAGCGACTCCAGTAGCACGTCAAACACCTCGATCGCCCAGACCATCACAGTGATCGCCGAGAACACGCCACAGAGCCACCTGCTCAGCGAGATCTACGGTCAGGCGCTGGAGAAGGCCGGCTTCCGCGTTGCTCGCCGAGACGACGTCGCCGATCTCGCTTCCGGCTATGCGGCCCTGAAGAACGGTGCGGCCGACGTGTTCATCACCCACACCGCCGAGCTGTTGGCCTACACCAGTGCCAATGAACCCGCCGCAGCCAGCACGTCCACGACCGCGGCACCCACCACCACCGAACCCGCCACCACGATCGCTCCCGATACCACCGAACCGGCATCCACCACCACCGAAGTCGTCGTCGGTCCCGTCGCCCCCACCACCACTGCGGACCCGACGTCCACCACCGAGGTCGTGGCCACCACCATTCCCATCGTCGTCGGCCAGGCAGCCGCTGAGAGCATCAACGGGCAGACCAAGCTGATCGGCGAGATCCTGCCCGACGCGCTGCAGATCGGCGCCGCCTCCAACGCGCAGGACAAGTCGGTCATCGCCTGCAACAACGCAGTCGCCACCACCGGGTATCTGAAAACGCTCACCGACCTCGGCCGTACGGCCAAGGACCTGCGCATCGCCGGCCCCGCCGAGTTCGAAACTGCCGAGCCCTTCGGCCTGCCTGGCTTCGAGAAGGTCTACGGCGCAACGTTCAAGGAGTTCATCCCGGTCGATCCGGCAAAGATCGGCGAAGAGATCACCTCGCCCACAACCACGCCCGACACCAGTGTCAGCACCTCCAGTTCCACGCCCGACACATCCGCGGGTGCCACGACCACCACCGTCGCGCCGCTGCCGAGCGATGCCGACTGCGGCGCGTTCAACAGCCTCGATCCAACCATGCCGAACGACGCGGTCGAGATGGACGACGACCTCAACTGGATCGAGACCAACGGTGTGGTGCCGCTCGTGACCACGACGGCGTTCACGCCCGGCGTGTCGCAGCTGCTCGATCAGGTGAGTCAGACGCTGAAGACAGCGGACTTGCGCGTCATGCTCGGCAGGATCGCCGACGATGGCCTGACGCCTGCCGCCATGGCCAGCCAGTACGTCACGGCTGCCGGCCTCGCCGGCAGCGGTTCATGACGACCCGATGATCGAGATCCGCGGGTTGACCAAGCGTTTCGGACGCACCGTTGCGGTCGACGCGCTCAGCTTCGATGTCAACCCCGGGCGCGTCACCGGGTTCCTCGGCCCGAACGGCTCCGGCAAGAGCACCTCGATGCGGTGCATGCTCGCGCTCGATCGGCCCGATGCGGGCACGGTCACGTTCGACGGCCGACCATACGACTCGATCCGCACACCCCTGTTCCAGGTCGGCGCGCTGCTCGATGCCGGTTACGTGCACCCGGGACGTTCCGGGCGCAACCACCTGCGCATCATCGCCACCTCGAACGGGATCCGCAACGCCCGCGTGGACGAGGTGCTCGCCCTCGTGGGCCTGACCGAGGCGGCCAAGCGCCGGGTGGGCACGTACTCGCTGGGCATGCGCCAGCGCCTCGGCCTGGCCGGCGTGCTGCTCGGCGATCCCCGGGCCGTGATTCTCGACGAGCCGGCGAACGGCCTCGACCCGGAGGGCATTCGCTGGATCCGCGACGTGCTGGTGCACCTCGCCGGACAGGGCAAGACAGTGCTCGTGAGCAGTCACCAGCTCAGCGAGATGGCGCAGATGGCTGACGATCTCGTCGTGATCGGGTTGGGCCGGTTGATCCAGACCGGAACCGTTGACGAATTCGTCGCCGCCCACGCCCGCCGCTGGGTGCGGGTGCGCAGTCCACAGGTCACGGCGCTGCTCGACCCGCTCCGCGCCGGCGGCGCCGAAGTCACGATGGTCGACGTCACAGCGGCCGATGTGGTGGGTCCCACCGCCGCCGCAATCGGCGAGCTCGCCACGCGACTGGGCATCGTGCTGCACGAACTCGCGCCGCAGCAGGGCTCGTTGGAGGAGGCATTCCTCGAAGCCACAGCTGGCGCGCAGCAGTATCGATCGTCTTCGCCGAACGATGTGCAACAGGCAGGTGGCCGATGAGCGCGCTGATGCGCAGCGAGTGGATCAAGCTGCACACGGTGCGCGTCAACTACGTGCTCGGCTCGATCGCTGCTGCGTTCCCCGTCATCGTGGTCACACTCGTCGCGTTGCTGTCGAAGGACCAGGCGTCCACTGCCGACAACCTCGTCAGCATCGTCACCGGGACGATGCTGCTCACCGCGCTGCTGCTCGGTGTGATCGGCGCCCTGAACCTCACCAGTGAGTACAGCCACGGCACCATCCGTACCACGTTCGCAGCGGTGCCCCAGCGCAAGCACGTGCTGCTCGCCAAAGGCCTCGTCACATGGGTGTCGACGATGGTGTTCTCGGCTGTCATCGAGCTGATCACGCTCGTGATCGGAGCAGCGGTGCTCAGCGGCCGCGGCACCAGTGCGAACATCACCGGATCCGACCGGGCGGCGCTGCTCGGCGCAGTGGTGTTGGCCGGAATGCTCTCACTGCTCGGCTATGGGCTCGGACTGCTCATCCGCAACTCGGCGGCCACCGTCGCCGTGCTGGTGTTGTGGCCGCTGCTGCTCGAGGGCATCGTCGGTGCCGTGTTGCGCGTCGCCGGCGTGGACAACCCGCGGCCCTGGCTGCCCTACCAATCGGCGCTGGGCATGGCCAACCCTGATCTCGGCGAGGGCGATCCCACGCGGTTGCGTTCCGGGCTCTTTCTCGGCGCAATCGTCGTCGTGCTCGCCGTCATCGGCACCGTGGTGAACGATCGTCGCGACGCCTGAATGCCCGGATGGCAGGATGGCGCCATGCGCATTACGCTGCTCTCCGGAACACCCGCCGAAATCGCTCGTCCCGCGCGTGGCGAGCCGACCTCGGGTCTGGTGATCGCCCCCGACATCTTCGGCCTGCGTCCGTTGTACGACGAGATGGTGCAGCGCCTCGCCGACCAGTGGCAGATGACCGTGTGCGCCGTGGAACCGTTCCCCGGCCACGATCTGTCCGCCGACATCGAGCCGCGTTTTGCGGCTGTCTCCGGGATCGATGACGAAACCCATCTGCGCGATCTGCACGAGGGCGCCGACGCAACAGGCTGTGCGCAGGTGCATCTGCTGGGCTACTGCCTCGGCGGGATGTACTGCCACAAGGCGTCGCGGAGCGAGCGGTTCGATCGCATCGTCAGCTTCTACGGCATGATCCGCCTGCCCGACGCATGGCAGAGCCCGACCCAGGGCGAGCCAATCGAGTACCTGATCAACGGCCACGCCGATCGCGTCCTGGCCATCGTCGGCGGCCGCGACCACTACACCCCGGCGGACGACATCGAGGCCCTCGCTGACACCGGCGTCACCGTCGTGCTGTACCCCGATGCCGAGCACGGCTTCGCCCACGATGCCGCCCGGCCGAACCATCGCGCGGACGATGCCGCCGATGCGTACGAGCGCTCGCTCATGTGGCTGCGCCAGTGAATTCGGGCCAGTGAAATTGGGTCCGGTGTATCCGGGCCAGAACCGGCTCAGCGCGAGCGCAGCTCCAGCCGGTCGCGCAACTTGATGGTGTAGCGACGGTCGTGCTGATCGATCCAGCCAAGGCGGATGAAGCTGGCGATCGCCTTGTTCACACGCTCGCGCGAGGCGCCCACCATCCCGGCAAGTTCCTCCTGCGTCACTGGCAGCAGGAACGAATCGCGACCATCGGCGAGCTCCAGCAGGCGCTTCGCGGTACGGCCGGTGACATCGAGGAACACCGAGTCGGCGAGCGCCTCATTCGTCTCGCGCAAACGACCGGCGAGCAGCCGGGTGACCCCCCACAGCAGGGTGGGGTTGTTGTTGAACATCGCCAGCACACCCGCGTACGGGATGGCAAGCACGGTCGAGGTCTCCAGGGCCCGCGCATTCGCCGAGCGCGCCCCATGATCGAGCATGCCCATCTCGCCGAACAGATCGCCGGAGGTCATCAGGCCCACCATGGTCTCGCGGTTGTCGATGGGGTTGGCGATTGCGACGGCCACTCGACCGGCGAGCACGATGTACAGCGAGTCCGGCTCGTCGCCTTCACGGAACAACATGTCGCCACGCACCAGTTCCTGCTCGGTGGCACCTTCGAGGATCTGCAGCAACTCATCGCGACTCGCATCAGCGAAGAATTCGGTCTGGGCGAGGACGTCGTCGTGTGCCATGGCACGCGCGACGGTACTACCGTCTGTGCCCATGACACGCCACGGGCTGGAGAAAGTGTGGACGGTCGTGGTCGCCGGCGGTTCATCGCAACGCTTCGGGCGACCCAAGCAATACGAGGTCATCGGGGGTGAACGGGTGCTCGACCGCTCGCTCACCATCGCCCGCGAGGCCAGCGACGGCGTGGTGCTGGTGGTGCCGGCGGACGACGCTGCAGCGGAGGGCGGCGTGCCCGGTGGCGTCACGCGCAGCCAGTCGGTGCGCAACGGTCTCGCCGCAGTACCCGCCGATGCCACCATCATCTGCGTGCACGATGCGGCCCGCCCGTTCGCCGATGCAGACCTCTATGCGCGAGTCATCTCCGCGGTGATCGACGGAGCGGACTGCGCGATTCCGGGAGTGCCCGTGACGGACACCGTCAAGATCGTCGATCCCAACGGAGTGGTGGTTGCCACGCCCGATCGTGCCGCGCTCCGCGCCGTGCAGACCCCGCAGGCGTTCCGCGCGAGCGTGCTGCGCGCCGCGCATGCGCGCGGCGGCGAGAGCACCGACGACGCAGCGCTCGTGGAGGCCGGCGGCGGCCGCGTGGTGGTGGTGGCCGGCAGCGACGACAACCGCAAGATCACCTACCCGGCCGATCTTGAGTGGGCGCGCGCCCGGGTCGTGACCCAGTGAGTGACCCAGTGAGCTCCTCCTTCGGTGCGGTGCGTGTCGGCCAGGGATTCGACATCCATCGCTTCAGCGACGACCCATCGCGACCGCTAGTGCTCGGCGGCGTGGTGTTTCCCGGCGAGCGTGGACTCCACGGCCACAGCGACGCGGACGCGATCGCCCACGCCGTGACCGACGCACTGCTCGGTGCGGCCGGTTTGGGCGACATCGGCGAGCACTTCCCCGACACGGACCCGCAATGGAAAGGTGCCGATTCGCTGCTGCTGCTGCGCCACGCGGCCGGATTGGTCGTCGCAGCTGGTTGGATGGTCGGCAACGTCGACTGTTCTGTGGTGTGCGAGCAGCCGAAGTTGGCGCCCCGGCGTGCCGAGATGCAAGCGCTTCTCAGCGACGCGGCCGGGGCACCCGTCACCGTGAAGGGACGCCGTGCCGAAGGGCTGGGCGCGCTCGGCCGAGGCGAAGGAATCGCGTGTTGGGCTGTCGCTGTCATCCAGCGGCACGAGAGTTGAGGAACGAACATGGCGCCTCGTGGTGCATCATCATCCGGGCGTGGCCGATCCACGGGACGCGCCACGCCGGCGCCCGCCGCCGGGCGCGCCAAGCAGGCCGGCACGGGCCGTCCCAAGCCGGCCGCTGCAGGCCGCGCGGCCCGCTCGTCCGGCGGCGGCGGCGGTGGGGCGAGGCAGTTCAACTCCCGTGGCGCCGGGCGAACCGGTGGCGTCAGCCGGCCCGGTGAAGCACCGCGCAAGCCGGAAAAGACACTCGGCGGTGAGCAGGTGGAGGGCCGTCAAGCCGTGCGCGAGCTGCTGATCGCGGGCAAGCGCAAGGTCAAGGAGATCTGGGTCGCATCCGACCTCGATGTCAGCGAGGTCCTCGACGACATCATCGCCCTCGCCCGCAACGAGCGGGTGCAACTGTTGGAGGTGAGCCGCCGCAAGCTCGATGCCGCGGCCCGCAGCGAGGCGCCGCAGGGCATCATCGCCTTTGCCAACTCCCTTCCGGAGGCCGACTTCAACGACTTCCTCAAGCGCAAGCCGGGCAGGGCACCGTTCCTGGTGGCCGTCGACGGGGTCACGGACCCGGGCAATCTCGGCGCACTGCTGCGCTGCTGCGACGGCGCCGGCGTTGACGGCGTGGTCCTGCCCCGCCATCGCGCCGTGCACGTCACGCCGACAGCCGCCAAGTCCGCTGCAGGAGCGGCCGAGTACGTGCCGATGGCCGTTGTGGGCGGCCTGCCCGCAGCGCTGGCGCGGATGAAGGAAGCCGGGATCTGGATCATCGGCCTCGACGACGCAGCCGACCGCAGCCTGTTCGAGATCGGCGACCTGGCCACAGAGGGAGTCTGTCTGGTGCTCGGCGCTGAAGGGGCGGGCCTGTCCCGCTTGGCCCGGGAACGCTGCGACGTGATCGTCAGCATCCCGATGCTGGGCCGCCTGTCCTCGCTCAACGTGTCGGCGGCCGCTGCACTGGCCACTTACGAGATCGCGCGGGCCCGCCCGCGCCGCTGACGGTTCGCACTCACGACTCAGCCCACGACTCAACTCACGACTCAGCCCACAACTCAGCCCACAACTCAGCTCACGACTCAGCTGGGCGGGATGACCGCCCAGCCACGACGTTGCAGCTCATCGGCGAGGACCTCGGCAGGGATGCCGCGCAGCAGCGTGGCCCGTTGGGTGTCGATCTTCTCTTGGGCCTTCAACGCGGCCGGATCATCGAACAGGGTGGGCGCTCCATCGGGTCCGGCCTCGGCCCGAGCAACGAGGCGATCGATGAGTTCGGACGCCTCGCTCACGCTGAACTTGCCCTTCGCTTGGCGCTGGTTGAGGCCGTAGTGGTGGCGACCCGTGACGAAGTCGTAGCCCTCAGCCTCCAGCAACGAGAGCAGATATGCAACCTGCTTGGTGGAAGCGGGGGGGCCCGATTGCTGTCCGAAGCTCATCAGGCCAGTGTGCCACAGGGGTGCGCGAGTCTTCGGCTGACTCGAGCCGGGCAGTGGGACCGTGTCACCGTCACGGACCGAGATTCGGCCATCATGATGTTGGAGATGGTGTTGGACGTGGCACGGTGTGACCGCGCATCGGGAGAGCGAGAGGAGGCGAATTCGTGTTCAAACAGTCGATCACCCGCCTCGTGGTCGGGTTTGCGCTCATCGCGGCGTCGTGTGCGTGGAGCGGATGGGTCTTCCTGCACTCCGTCGGCGACCCGCACCGCTCCGAGCGGATCGCCACCGCCATCCTCGACAGCGCAGATGCGCGTACCGAGATCGCTGGGCCGATCACGGATCAACTCCTGGATCAGGTCGGCTTCGATCCTGGCTCGCGGGCCACCGTTCGCGATGCCGTCGCGAGCGTGCTCGCCGATCCCACCGTCGTGGAGAACTTCATCGCTGCGTTCGGATCGGCACAGGCCAACGCCCTCGGCGTCGACGATCCCCGACCCACCACCATCGACGTCGGCGCGCTCACCACGGCGGTGCGCGAGCGGCTCGCGCCAACCCAGCCGGAGATTGCCGACCAGATCCCCACGATCACCGACACGATCGATCTGCCCACGGCCAGGACCGGCGCCGTGAGGTCGCTGCGCGACCTCGCCGAACGATGGACCACCATCCTCGGCCTCGGCTCGTTCGCCGTGCTCGTCGCGATGATGATCGTCGGCGACCGGCGCAGCGTGCTGCGCTCGTTCGGCTTCTGGGCGATCATGACCGGCGCGTTCTGGGCCATCGGGCCGCGCCTCGTGCCCTGGCTCGCCCACCAGAGCGCACCCGATGCCGACGCCCTCATCAAGGCAACGGTCACGGCCGTCGTCGGCCCCATCACCGCGGCTGCCACGGCGCTCGTGGTGGTGGGTGTAGTGGCACTGGTCGTGCGCGCCCTGGTGTTCACCGACGCACGCACGCAGGTCGCCGCCGTGCCCGTCTTTGTCGGAGCCGACTACGCCACCGCGGCCGTGCCGGTGGCGGGTGGTCCGCTGATGGGCACCGTGCTCGGCGGCGGTCAGGGCCACGCTGCGGCCTACGGCTTGACGCGTACCGATCAGGTTCCCACCACCGCACCTGCCTGGCAGCCGCAACCCGTGTACCAGCAACCCGTGTACCAGCAACCCCCGTACCCGCAACCGACGTACCAACAACCGCCCAGCGAGGAGCAACCGATGTGGGCCCAGCAACCGACATGGGCCCAGCAAACCGTCTCCCCACCGCCGCCGCCCCGCTCCACCACGATCGACGAGCTGCTCGCCGCGCAGTCGCCGGTCCCGGGCAAACCGCAGCCGCCGCCGCTCGTGATCAACCCACTCGATCTGCCCAGTACGCACGACTCGCTGTCCCCGCTCTTCGGACCTGATCAGCGGCCCGACAGCCGCTGACCGGCAAACCCCACAGCCCGCCCGTACGCTCAGCCGCTGTTGCGCAGCGCGGTGGCAATGCCGTTGATGGTCAGCTGGATGCCGCGCCGCACCAATTCGTCGTCGGGATCCTCGCCGCCGGCCGCACCGCGGTGGCGGCGGAGCAGGTCCACCTGCAGGTGGTGCAGCGGATCCAGGTAGGGGAAGCGGTAGCGCACGCTGCGCAGCAGCATCGGGTTGTCGGCCAGCAGCTCGGACTCGGTGATCGTGGCGACCCACGCCATCGTCAACCCATGCTCAGCCGTGATCCGGCCGAACACGTCGTCGCGCAGCTCCGTGTCACGCACCAGATCCGTGTACCGACCGGCGATGGCGAGATCGGTCTTCGACAACACCATCGCCATGTTCGAGATCGTGGTGCGAAACATCGGCCAGCCGCGGTACATCTCTCGCAGTGTGCGAACGCGGTCCACATCGTCACCCGCCCACGCCTGGAACGCGGTGCCTGCGCCGTACCAGCCAGGGATCATCAGCCGGCACTGGCTCCAGCTGAACACCCATGGGATGGCGCGAAGGTCCTCGATCCGCCCTGATGTCGTACGCGCCGCGGGTCGGCTCCCCACGTTCAGCGCGGCGATCTCTCCGAGGGGCGTGGCCTCGCGAAAGAACTCGGCGAACCGAGGCGTGTCGTAGACCAGTCCTCGGTATGCCGCGCACGCCAGCCCCGACAGCTCGTCCATCGCGGCATCACCGGCCGTCGGCGTGCTGCGCGCCCCACCGATGGACGCTGCCGAGGCAACGAGGGTGGCCGCCAGCAGCGCCTCGAGGTGATCGCGTGCCAGCACCGGGTCGGCGAAGTGAGCGGCCACCATCTCGCCCTGTTCGGTCAACCGCAGCGCACCCTGCGCGGTGCCGGCGGGCTGAGCAACAATCGCGTCATAGCTCGGGCCGCCACCGCGACCCACGGTTCCACCACGGCCGTGGAACAACCGCAGGCGTACCTCGGCGGCGGCCGCAGCACTGAC
>JAYTSB010000029.1:0-1529 GCA_043745825.1 Actinomycetota bacterium
TCCAGTGATGCGCCGTCCAGTGATGCGCCGTCCCTCGTCCCCACCCGCACGTGCATTGCGCCGACCACCACCACGCCCGTGCAGGCCGAGCCCGCCGACAGCATCGGCCAGGAGTGGAGCATCACCTCCTTCGACGGAGCCGTGATCCGGGCCCACTGGTTTCCCCTGCAGGGCGTGGCCGACGATGCCACCGCACCGACGATACTGATGGGTCCCGGCTGGGGATCGGCAGGCGACACCGATACGGCGTTGTCGGGCAACCCGGCCTTCGTCGGCATCGCTGACCTGCGCGCCGCCGGCTTCAACGTGCTCACGTGGGATCCTCGCGGCTTCGGGGTGTCGACCGGCACCGTCGAGGTCGACAGCGCCGAGTACGAGGGCCGTGACGTCCAACAGCTGCTGGACTGGGTGGCCATCCAGCCACAGGCGCAGCGTGACGGCGACCGCAACCCACGCGTCGGCATGTTCGGCGCCTCCTATGGCGGCGCCATCCAGCTCGTCGCCGCATCCATCGACTGCCGCATCGACGCAATCGTGCCGGTGATCGCCTGGCACTCCCTGCAGACCAGCCTGTTCAAGGCCGACACGCCCAAGACCGGATGGGCGAACTTCCTGGCGGCGGCAAGCGCGGGCCGGCATATCGATGCCACGGTCGTGCGCGCGAACGCGTCCAGCAACGCCAACGGCACCGTGGATCCCGCGGATGCGCAATGGTTCACGGACCGGGGACCTGGTGGCGCCGTCGCCAACATCACCGCGCCCACCCTGATCATCCAGGGCACCATCGACACGCTCTTCACCCTGGACGAGGCGGTCAGCAACCTGCAGGGGCTGCAGCCCGGCGTGCCCGCGGCGATGCTGTGGTTCTGCGGAGGGCACGGTGCCTGCCTGACACAGCCCGGCGATCAATCACGAACCAAGAATGTTGCGCTCGCCTGGTTGCGCCGTTACGTGGCCGGCGACACCAGCGTGGACATCGGCGCCGCCTTCGAGTTCGTCGATCAGGACGGCGTGTCGTACACGGCGGATGCGTTTCCTGCGCCGAGCGGCGCCATGCTCTCCGGATCTGGATCCGGAACCCTGGACCTGGTGGCCGAGGGCGGCGCCGGACCCGCCGTGGTGGCACCTGCGACGCCGGGCCTGGCGCCGTTGGTGGCACCCATCACCCCCGGCCGGGCCACGAACTCGGTCGACGTCGTGGTTGCCGCTCCGGAGCGCGACGCAGTGATTGTGGGCGCACCACAGCTCACCCTCACCTACAGCGGCACGGTTCCCGCAGGCTCTCGCCCCACCCGGGTGTTCGCCCAACTGGTTGATGACGCGACGGACATCGTGCTGGGCAGTCAGATCACGCCCATCGAGGTCGTGCTCGACGGCGCACCGCACACGGTCACGGTGCCGCTGGAGATGGTGGCGTTCACCGCCCACCCGACCTCCACCGTCACCCTGCAGGTCGTGGCCACCACTGTGGGGTACGCAACGCCCCGGCTCGGGGGCAGCATCGACTTCACCGACATCGCCATCGACCT
>JAYTSB010000030.1:0-2688 GCA_043745825.1 Actinomycetota bacterium
GAGAACGGCAGGCGGATCAGCGAAGTTCGCGTCCGCAGCAGGTTCAGCGGCCGAGGATGGGAGCAGGGCTATAGATCGGTGCTGATCGAGCGACGCAACGAGTCCACCCAGTCGTCGGCCTCGCGCCAGCGGCTGTCTGCGTGCTCACGCGCGGTATGGGCGTGCTCGCCGGCTGCCGGGTACGAGCCGAGGAACTTGACGTGACCCTGCTTGGCGTGGAGCGACCGCATCGCATCGGCCAGCAACTCGTCAGCGATGTGGCCGTCGGCGTAGAGGATGAAGCAGTAGTCGCCGAGGCCGCCGCGCTTGGTGGGTCGGCTGAGCAGGTTGGACAGGTTGATCCGACGCGCGGCGAACTCCTGGAGGATGCTGATCAGGCTTCCCGGTTCGTCGGCGCGCTGGTACACCACGAGCGCAGTGAGATCGTGTCCGGTACGAGGCGGAACGTGGTCCTTGCCGACCAGCACGAACCGGGTCTGGTTGGCATCGTTGTCAGCGATGCCCGCGGCCACGACCTCGAGTCCGTACAGCGCCCCTGCGTTGCGCGGGCCGATCGCCGCCACGCCGGGCTGCGGAGTCTCGCCCAGCAATCTCGCTGCCTCGGCGGTGCTGTTCGCGGCGCGCAGCTCCGCATGGGCCAGCTGACTGCGCAGGAACCGGTGACACTGAGCCGTGGCCACCGGGATGGACGTCACCACCTTGATGTCCTCCAGGCGGGTGCCGGGGTTGACCAGCAGGCAGTGCTCGATGTCCAGCACGACCTCGCGCTGGATGAGGAGGTCGTGGTCGAACGCAAGTGCATCCTGGGTGAAGTTCACCGTGCCCTCGATCGAGTTCTCGATCGGGACAAAGCCGACGTCGACCTCACCTGCGGCCACCGCATCCAGCACGTCGGGAACGGTGCGGAACGGGACCAGCTCGCCCTCGGCCAGATCGCGTTGGGTCAGCAGCGCCTGTTCCGTGAACGTGCCGAACGGCCCGAAGAACCCGATTCGAAGCCTGCTGGTCATCCGCTCAGGTTAGGGCAGGACCGGCACAGGTCCCTCGCCCATTCTGCCCGTAGCATGCTTGCCGTGAACGAGGCCGACATCCGTCAGTTGCTCGACGGCGTCCGCAACGGCAGCGTGCCGGCCGATGACGCAGTGGCGACGCTTCGCCGGCTGCCCTTCGGCGATCTGGGTGATGCGCTCGTGGACCATCACCGATCACTGCGCCAGGGCATGCCGGAGGCGGTCTACGGTCCGGGCAAGACGCCCGACCAGGTGGTGCGCATCGTCGGCGAGCTGCTGCAGCACGGCACGGACCCGGTGCTGCTCACCCGAGCCACTCCCGAACAGGCCGACGCCGCCCAACTCGCTCACGGCGCTCCCCACCGCACCGGCACGTCGCTGCTGTGGCGGCGCCCGCGGCCGCACCGATCCGCCAACGTGCTGGTGATCTCGGCGGGCACCGCCGACCAATCCGTCGTGGACGAGTGCCTCGTCACCCTCGGCGCGTACGGCTTCGATCCGCGCCAGATCAATGATGTCGGGGTGGCCGGCCTGCATCGCCTGCTCGCCCGAGTCGACGACATCACCTCGGCTGACGCGCTCGTGGTGGTGGCCGGGATGGAGGGCGCGCTCGCCAGCGTCATCGGCGGCCTGAGCGGCGCGCCGATCGTGGCTGTGCCCACCAGCGTCGGCTACGGCGCGGGGCTGGACGGCGTCACGGCACTGCTGGCGATGCACGCCTCGTGCGCGAGCGGCATCACCGTTGTTGGCATCGACAACGGTTTCGGCGCAGCGTGCGCGATCGCGCGAATGATGCGTTGATGCGGACTGCCTGGTTCCACTGCTTCGCCGGCACCGCCGGCGACATGACCCTCGGCGCGCTCGTAGACGCCGGTGCGGATCCGGGTGCCGTCGCGGACATCGTGGCAGCCCTGCACATCGATGACTATGCGCTCACCTTCGAGCCGGTGCTGCGCTGCGGCGTGGCAGCCACCCACGCCGTCGTCGTGGTGGACGATCACGGACAGGCCGGGCACGACGGGCACGGGCACGAGGGGGACAAGGGGCACGGGCATCACCGGCCCTATCGCGAGATCCGCGAGCTGCTGATCGGCGCCGAGCTGCCGTCGCGGGTCCGCGAGCGCTCGCTCGCCACGTTCGACGCGCTCGCCGAGATCGAGGGGGAGATGCACCGCATGCCCCCACTCGACGTGGAGTTCCACGAGGTCGGTTCGGTCGATGCGATCGTCGACGTCGTCGGTGCGTGCGCAGCGCTGGAGGTGCTCGGCATCGACCGCATCGTGTGCAGCCCCATCGCCGTCAGCCGCGGCACGGTGCAATCCGCCCACGGCGAGCTGCCCACGCCGGCACCCGCGGTGACCGGCCTGCTGGCCCGCCGCAACGCACCAGCGTTCGGCATCGACACCCGTAAGGAGATCGCCACGCCCACCGGTGTGGCCCTGATGACCGCGCTGGCAGAGCACTTCGGGCCGCTGCCACCAATGCGCGTGAGCGCTGTGGGCTACGGCGCCGGCACCGCCGACGTCCCCGGACGCCCGAACGTGGTGCAGGTGGTGATCGGTGAGGCGGCCGTCTCCACAGCGATGGCCGATGCCGGCCAACCGGTGCGGCTCCTGGAGGTCAACCTCGATGACGCCACGGGTGAGGTGCTGGCCCACACCATCGCCGCACTGCTCGA
>JAYTSB010000031.1:0-7692 GCA_043745825.1 Actinomycetota bacterium
CCGCCCGGCGGTGCGTTGGACACCGAGGCCTGGGTGCGGGGGGTCACCACCTACCTGCCCGACGGTCGCGCCGGCCTGTATCCACCGGTGCTGTCGGAGGCCGCAGTGAGCCTGTTGCCCGATGGCCCGCGCGCTGCGGTGGTGTTCGTCGTGCGAGTGGGCACCGATGGCGAGGCCGTGCTCGATGGTGTGGAACGCGCCCTGATCCGCAGCCGGGCCAAGCTCGCCTACGAAACGGCAACCGCAGCCGACCTGCCGCCGCTGTTCGACGAGTTCGCGGCACGCATCGCCGCCGCAGAGGATCGTCGTGGGGCGAGCCGCGTGGAAGCGCCCGAGCAGGAGGTCGAGCCCGATGGCAACGGCGGCTATCGCCTCGCCTTTCGGCCGCGCATGCACAACGAGGACTCGAACGCAGCGATGTCGCTGGCCACCAACCTGGCTGTCGCCGACCTGCTCCTTGCCCATCACACCGGCCTGTTCCGGGTGATGGCCGAGCCGGACGAGCGCAGTGTGCGCCGGCTGCGCTTCACGGCCAAGGCACTGCAGATCAACTGGCCGGACGCTACTGATCTCGGCGCGTTCCAGCGCGGCCTGGACCCCAACGACCCCAAGCACGCCGCATTCATGACGGCGGTGCGCCGCGCCGGCGGCGGCGCCGACTACGCCCCGTACACGCCCGGCGTGGTGCCATGGCACGCGGCGATGGCCGCCACCTACTGCCACGCCACCGCCCCACTGCGCCGCCTGGCCGACCGATATGTCGTGGCGGCCGCGCTGGAGGTGGCCAACGGGCGGCCCGTTCCGGACCAAATCCAGGCGGCCTTCTCCGCCCTGCCCGCGGTGATGGAACAGGCCGAGAGCCGTTCGTCCCGCGTCGAGCGCGCCGTCATCGACCTCGCCGAGGCATTCGTCATGCACGGCTGCGCGGGGCGCACGTATGACGCCGTGGTCACCGACGTGGACGACCGGGGCGCGCGCATCCAGCTCGCCGACCCCGCGGTTGTGGCGCGGGTCAGCGCTCATCGCGTGGAGCCGGGCGACGCGCTCACCGTGCGGCTCGTTGCTGCTGACGTGGACAAGCGAACCGTCACCTTCGATCGCATCTCCTGATTCGCGAGAGCGAGGCGCAGTGCCGGGTCGGCTGATGATGGTTCAGCCGGCGGGGCGCAGCGCCAGAATCGTGCCCTGATCGATGCTGAGGACGTAGATCTCGCCATCCGGTCCCTGGGCGACCTCGCTGATCGAAGGGATCGATGCACTGAGCGTGACCTCGTCGCCCGCCGTACGGTCGTCGAGCACGGGCAAGGCGCGGATCTGTCCACTGCAGTAGTCGCCGTATACGTACCAGCCGTACATGGCCGGGATCGCCGTACCGCGGTAGCGCACCCCACCCGAAACGGAGCAGCCCTTCGGGCCGTGGGCGTACTCATGGATCGGCGGGATCACGCCGTCCGTCGGCTGGTCCTTGTTGTACTGATGGGTGCCCTCGAACGCACTCCATCCGAAATTGGCAGCACGGCCACCGCCCTGGTCGGCCCACGCAACGTCGATCTCCTCCCAGTTGTCCTGGCCGACATCGGCGATCCACAGATCACCGGTGGCGAGATCGAAGCTGTAGCGCCACGGGTTGCGCACACCGACGGCCCAGATCTCCGGCTTCGAGTTGCCCGTGTCGACGAAGGGGTTGTCGGCCGGGATCGTGTAGGGGTCATCGCCGTTCGGGGTGGGATCGATGCGCAGGATCTTGCCGAGCAGCGCAGAGGTGTTGAGGCCGTTGCGCTTCGGGTCGCCTGCGGCACCGCCGTCGCCCATACCGATGTAGAGGTAGCCGTCGGGACCGATGCGGACCTGGCCGCCGTTGTGGTTCGGGTACGGCTGGTCGATCTTGAGCAGCAGGCGCTTGCTGGCCGGATCGAACTTGCCGTCTGCGCCGACGGCGTACTCGGTGATCTCGGTGTCGCCGTCGCGGTTTGTGTAGTCCACGTAGGCGTGGCTGCCGTCGGTGGAGAAGGCCAGGCCGAGCAGGCCCTGCTCGCCGCCCGACGTGATGTCCTCGCTGATGTCGAGCAGCTTGGTGCCGTCGACCGATCCGTCGCGCAGCGCGACGACGAAGCCGTCCTGGCTGACGATGTAGAGGGCTGGGTCGCCATTCCGGTACATGAGATCGACCGGGTTCTTGACGGTGCCGATCGGGGTGAACGCGATCTGGCCCGGATCGGGTGGCGTGCTCGAGGTCGGCCCGACGGTGGCCGGTGGGGCGGGCTCCGTGGCGGTGGGCGCTGTGTCGGGCGGGGCCGTGCCGTCGTTGGCCGTGCCGCCGTTGGCCGTGCCGGCGGCGGGCGGGGCTGCGGTTGCAGCAACCGTGGTGTCTGCCGTCGTGCCAGTCGTCGTGGCGGCCGTGGTGCTCACGGTGGTGCCGAGAGTGGAGTTGACGGTGCTACGCGACTCGGACGAGCTGCTGCATCCGGTCAGTGATGCCACGCCGATCGCCGCGAGCACAACGACTGTGCGGGCCTTCACTGACCAACCCGGGCAAGGCCCTCTTGCACTACGGTCACCGCAAGCGTGCCGTCCTGACGGAAGATCGAGCCAGTGGCCAACCCGCGGGCGGCGCCGGTGGAGATGGCCTGCTGGTCGTACAGCAGCCACTCGTCGGCACGAAACGGGCGGTGAAACCACATCGCATGGTCCAGGCTGGCCATCTGCAGGCCGGGGCTGTCCCATGACCAGCCGAACGGCAGCAGCGTGGTGTCCAGCAGCGTCATGTCGCTGGCGTAGGTGACGATGCAGGCGTGCAACGTGGGATCCACGGGCAGCACGCCGTCGGCGCGTAACCACACCTGTTGGCCGGGCGCAGCGCGGCCTTTGCGGCTGATCGGGTCGTTGTCCACGTAGCGCAGGTCGATCGGCCGGGGCCGCTCGTACCAGTCGCCCATCTGCTCCTTGTACGGCTCCATCACCGTCTTGAAGTCGGGCAGGGTATCGGGTTCGGCGATGCCGGGTGGCATCGCCAGTTGGTGATCCGGTCCCTCTTCGTGCACGTGGAAGCTGGCCTGGAGATTGAAGATGGCGCGGCCATGCTGAATGCCCACCACGCGGCGCGTGGTGAAGCTCTTCCCGTCTCGAATGCGATCGACCTCGTACAGGATGGGCACGGTTGGGTCGCCCGGACGCAGGAAATACGCGTGCAGCGAGTGCACCATCCGGCCCGGATCGGTGACCGTTCGGGCCGCGGACACCAGCGCCTGGCCCGCCACCTGACCGCCGAACACGCGCTGACGGTTCTCGTCGGGAGACCGGCCACGGAAGATGTTGACCTCGATCGGTTCGAGGTCGAGCAACTTCACGAGGTCGTCGAGGGCTTCCTGCATTCGGATATGTTGCCACGTTCCCCGCTGGCTGACCCGTTCGATCCCGGAGTCAGCGCACGGTATGGTTCACCGCCATGGCGCTCCTTCCTCTCGATGCCGATCAGCTGCTCACAACCACCCGTGCGGTGCGGAAGCGACTCGACTTCACCAAGCCCGTCGACGACGAGTTGATCCGCGAATGCGTGGCCGCCGCGATGCAATCGCCCAGTGGATCCAACCTCATGAGCATGCAGTTCGTGATCGTGCGTGATGCGACCAAGCGCGCCGCCATCGGCGAGATCTACCGGCAATGCTTCGCCCAGTACAAGACCTGGGATGGCGTGTATGTGGGCAGCATCACCAAGGAAACCGAGGTCGAGCAGGCCCAGCAAGAGCGCGTCGCCGACAGCGCCGACTACCTCGGCGAGCACATGGGAGAAGCCCCCGTACTGGTCATCGCCTGCAACCAGGGGGCGCGCGCCGACGGCATGCCCGGCCTTGCCGTGGCCTCGATGATGGGCAACATCCTGCCGGCGATGTGGAGCTTCATGCTCGCGGCCCGCGCCCGTGGCCTGGGCACGGCGTGGACCACCGTGCACCTGATGATGGAGCAGCAGGTGGCCGACATCCTCGGGCTGCCGTTCGACACCGTGCAGCAGGTGTGTCTCAGCCCGCTCGCTCACACCATCGGCACCGACTTCAAGCCCGCCGGCCGGCCGGCTCCGGACACCATCATTCACTGGGACCAGTGGTGATGCCGCAGGTCCGGATCCCTCCGGACCTGCGTGCCCACGCCGTCGCAGCGAAGGGCTTCATGCCTGCCGATGAAGGCGACGCGCTGTTCGCCGCCGCCATCGCCGCCGGCCACGATTGTCCCGGCCTGCCGTTCTTGGAAGTCGGCTCGTACTGCGGCCGGTCCACCATCTGGCTCGGTGGTGCAGCGCAGGCATGCTCCACCGTGGTGTTCGCGGTCGATCACCACCGGGGTTCGGAGGAGAACCAGGCGGGTTGGGAGCACCACGATTCAACGGTGGTGGACCTGCGCATCAACCGCATGGACACCCTGCCGCTGTTCCGCGCCGCGGTGCACGATGCCGGGGTGGAGGACTTTGTGATCGCGGTCGTCGGCCAGTCACCGCAGGTCGCCGCGCACTGGCACAGCCCGCTCGCGTTGTTGTTCATCGACGGCGGGCACGGCGTGGAGCCCGCCCGCGCCGACTACGAGGGCTGGACCCCCCATGTGGCCCTCGGCGGCACACTCGCGATCCACGACGTGTTCCCCGATCCCGCGTGCGGCGGGCGCCCGCCGTACGAGCAGATCTTCCTCCCGGCGCTGGCGAGCGGACGGTTCGTACTGCGCTCCGAGACGGGCTCGTTGCGCATCCTCACCCGCGTCGGCTGACGTCCTCTCCCGGGTTGTCCGGCGGGCGTCTACGCTCCACACCGATGAGCTCCACCCCGCCGCCGTTTCAACCCCCCGGTCCGCCCGGTGCACCGCCGTGGCAGGGCGGATCCTCGTTGATGCCCGGCCCGGGCCCCGGCAAGAGCAGCCGACTGCCGCTGATCATCGGTGCCGTTGTCGTGGTGATCGCCATCGTCGTGGTCGCGGTTCTCGCGCTCAGCGGCGGCGACGGTGGCTCGAAGAAGCCCAACGCAAAGGCGGCGCACGATGGTTTGCGCATCGTGCTCGACGACAGCAGCTTCGACGAGGACGGCAACGACGATCTTCGCGAGTGCCCCCTCGGGGACCTCGACGTCTTGTTCGACGCTGTCGCCGCCGTGATCGAGATCGACCGTGCGGTTGCCGACGGCAAAGACGCCAAGTCCGCCCGCGAGGAGGGCGACCTGCCCGGCTTCGTGTCGTGCGAGCGTTACGCGGAGGACGAGAGCACAGTGGACAGGGGTCCCAGCGACGTGTTCTTCCAAGCCGTGCTCGATCCACCGCGCGACTATCGGGGCTACATCACCGACTTCGCCGGCGACGCCACGGACACCACGTTCGAAGACAGCGTGACGTACCAGGGCGCCGACGTGGAGATGTTCTGCTCGGAAGCCAACGACGACACGGGCTTCACGGGCTGCGATGCCGACTGGGTGGACACCACCAACAAGATTGCGATCAATGTCTTCCTCGGCGGCCCCGATGCCACGACGGAGGATGCGTTCGCAGCACTGAAGACCGTGCTGACGATGATGGCCGACAACCTCGCCGACCTCGCCGAACGCGCCGGCTGACTCAGCCGAACAAGAGGGTCAGACGAACAACAGAGTCAGCCGAACAACAAGGTCAGACGAACTCGACGCCCTGAGCCAGGGGCAGGTCGTTGCTGTAGTTGACCGTGTTCGTGGCGCGTCGCATGTATGCCTTCCACGCATCACTGCCGCTCTCGCGCCCACCACCGGTTGCCTTCTCGCCGCCGAACGCGCCGCCGATCTCGGCGCCGGACGGGCCGATGTTCACGTTGGCGATGCCGCAGTCGCTGCCGTCCGCGGCGCAGAACCGCTCGGCTTCACGTACGTCGGTGGTGAACACGCTGCTGGCCAGGCCCTGCGGCACAGCGTTCTGCAGCGCGACGGCCTCGTCGAAATCGTCGTACTGCATGACGTAGAGCAGCGGGGCGAACGTCTCGGTGGCCACGATTGCGGTCTGGGACGGCATCGTCACGATCGCCGGCCGGGTGTACGCGGCGTCGGGCCCGGACTCGCCGAGCAGGCGCTCGCCCCCGACGACGCGTGTGCCACCGTCGGCCAAGGCAGTGGCGATTGCAGCGGCCATCTTGTCGTAGGCGGCGATGTGGATCAGGGGCCCGACGAGCGTGGACGGCTCCAGGGGGCTGCCCACCGGCAACGTGTTGTACGCACCGGCGAGACGGTCGACGAGCTCGTCATGCCGGCTGCGGTGCACGATCACGCGGCGCAGCGTGGTGCAGCGCTGGCCGGCGGTGCCGGCCGCCGAGAAGGTGATGCCGCGCACCGCCAACTCGGCATCGGCCGACGGTGCGACGATGGCTGCGTTGTTGCCGCCGAGCTCGAGGATCGACCGACCGAATCGGGCCGCCACAACGGGTCCGACCTTCGCGCCCATCGCCGTCGACCCGGTGGCACTGATCAGTGGCACGCCGGTATGGGCCACGAGGGCTGCGCCGACGGCGCCATCGCCCAGCACGGTCTGGTTGAGGTGCGCGGGCGCGCCGGCGCGCTGGGCAGCGCGATCGAACAGGGCTTGGCAGGCGATCGAGCTGAGCGGCGTGAGATCGCTCGGCTTCCAGATCACCGGGTTGCCGCACACCAGCGACAGCGCTGAGTTCCAGCTCCACACGGCCACAGGGAAGTTGAAGGCACTGATCACGCCGATCGGCCCGATCGGGTGCCACGTCTCCATCAGACGGTGACCGGGGCGCTCCGACGACAAGGTGCGTCCACCCATCGTGCGACTGAGGCCGACGGCGAAGTCGCAGATGTCGATCATCTCCTGGACCTCACCGAGCGCCTCGCTGCGGATCTTGCCGGCCTCCAGGCTGACGAGGGTGGCGAGATCTTCGATGTGCTCGCGCAGCAGCGCGGCGAGGTGACGCACGAGTTCGGCGCGGCGCGGCGCCGGCGTGGTGCGCCACACCGCGTAGGCCGCCGTGGCGCGCTCGACTGCGGCGTCGACGTCGACCAGCTCGCCACCGACACCACCGAGGGAGGCTCCGTTGATCGGCGAGCGCGCGCCGAGCGCGCCGGGCGCAGCGGTGAGCCCGGGTGCACCGCACGCCGTGAGCGCAGACTGGGCGAGGGCGACGAGGTGTTCAGCGGTGGGCAGTGATGTCACGGCGTAGGGTTTAGTCGCTGGACGGAGCCGGCACAAACAGCCTGCTTCCGGCCGAGGCACCGGTGATTGCGTCCGCCGCAAGGATGACGGCGGCGCCCGTGTAGGCGGATCGCTCACCGGTGGGGAAGCGCTCCAGCGAGGGGTAGACGATGCCCGTGCTGTAGGCGCCGTCGTCGCAGCGATGGGCTCGCGTCCACAGCAGGAGATCCGTGGCGGTGGCCAGATCGCCGATGGCGGTGAACGACAGCGAACATTCTGCGGTCTCCGAGGCGGTGACCCAGGGTTCGTCGCTCACGCAGCGGATCCCCTGTCCCTCCATCGCAAACGTCTCCCAGCCGTCGTTCATCCGCGCCTTGGCCTGCTCGCCAACCATTGCACCGGTGAGCACCGGGTAGTACCAGTCCATCGCCCAGCGCGTCTTCGGTTCGAACGCGTTGTCGTGGCGGGTGGCGATGACCTCCCCGAGCGCGGCGGCCGCGTCCGACCACGCCGGGCGCGGCTCGTTGATCAGCTCGGCCAACTTTGCCC
>JAYTSB010000032.1:0-2641 GCA_043745825.1 Actinomycetota bacterium
CGAACGCGTGAGGTGGCTCGCCGCCTCGCCGAGATCTATCCGGTCGCGTTCTGCGAACTCGATCACACCAACGCTTTCGAACTGCTGGCGGCCACGATCCTGTCCGCGCAGACCACGGATGCCCGCGTGAACATGGTGACGCCGGCACTGTTCGCTGCGTACCCCACGCCGTCAGCCCTCGCCGCCGCCGACCCGAGCGCCGTCGAGGAGGTCATCCGCTCGACCGGCTTCTACCAGAACAAGACCAAGAGCCTGATCGGCATGGCCACCGACGTGGTGCAACGGTTCGGGGGCGAGGTGCCCAGCGCCCTGGAGGATCTGGTGACGCTGCCCGGCGTGGGACGCAAGACGGCCAATGTTGTACGGAGCGTGGTATTTGCACTGCCCGGTCTCGCCGTCGACACACACGTCGGCCGACTCAGCAGGAGACTGGCACTCACGGAGCAGGAGGATCCCGAGAAGGTGGAGCGCGAGCTGAACGCGTACTTGCCGCCAGCGGATTGGGGACCGTTCAGTCTGCGCACGATCTTGCACGGCCGCCGCGTCTGCGATGCCAAGAAACCCCAGTGTGGAGCATGCGCGCTGGAGAACATCTGTCCGTCGTCGTTGCTTCCCAAACGGCGTCGCACGGTGGTCGACGCGCCGCTCAGTTGAAGGCTTGCGCGGTCGCGATTCACGTGTATGATGACCACACCAACCAGGTTCCCGCCACCTGGTTTGCGGGCGATGCCGGGATCCGCCGCCTGGCATCGCAGTGCGACGGCCCCGCAAGGGGCCGTTGCCGATTCTCTGGAACAATGCAGACGACCACCCAACGTGGTCATCTGATTCGTCGTCAACGGCTTTCGTTCAGCGGCGTGATGCTCAGCGGCGTGATGCTCAGCGGCTCAGTTTGACCGCTTGTCGCATCGCGCGGTGGGCGTTGCGCAATGCCCGCTCGGCCTCGTGGAGGGCTGCGATGAGGTCCTCCTCACTCGTGCCGGCCAGCGGCTCGGCCAAACTGGAGACGCGCCCGCGATACATGTCGATGCCGTCGGCGATGGCGCTGACCTCGGCTGCAGAGATGGAGCTCACCGTGCCAGTCTCGCCGACGAGAATGCGTTCGCGACATCCGCGACGTGGTCGCTAGCGTGAACGGGGTGCGCATCCCCGTCCGTGACGATCTCCGCGCGCTGGAGGGCTACCACTCGCCCCAGGTGTCGGTCAGTGTGCGGCTGAACACCAACGAGTCGCCCACCGCGCCTCCGGCCGCATGGCAGGATGCGTTCGCAGCCGAGCTCTCCCGTCTCCAGTGGCACCGGTACCCCGATCGTGCCGCTTCGGCGCTGCGTGAGGCGATCGCTGCCCTGCATGGGGTTGAACCGTCACAAATCTTCCCGGGCAACGGCTCGAACGAGGTGTTGCAGACGCTGCTGCTCACCTTCGCCGGTCCCGGCCGCACGGTGGCGACGTTCGAGCCCACCTATCAGCTCCACGGCCACATCGCCCGGCTCACGGGTGCGACGGTGATCGAAGGAGAGCGGCGCAGCGACTTCACCCTGGACCTCGGCGAGGTGCGCCGGGTGTGCGCCGCTGCGGACCCGGTCATCACCTTCCTGTGCTCGCCGAACAACCCCACCGGCTTGGTGGAGCCGCAGGCCAACGTGCGCGCGGTCATGGACATCGCCCCCGGATTGGTGGTGGTGGACGAGGCGTACGGCCAATTCGCCGACTGGTCGGCGATCGGCCTGGTGGACGAGGAAACGCCGTTGGTCGTGACCCGCACGTTCAGCAAGACCTGGTCGATGGCGGGTGCCCGGCTCGGATATCTCATCGGCCCCACCTGGCTCGTCGCCGAGCTGGACAAGGTCACCCTGCCCTACCACCTCGACGCGGCCAAGCAGATCGCCGGTCGCCTGGCCCTGCGGTTCGTCGACGACATGGAGGCCAGGGTTGCGTACATCGTCAGCGAGCGCGAGCGGATCCAGGCCGCCTTCTCGGAAATGCCCGTCGAGTTTTGGCCCAGCGGCGCGAACTTCGTGCTGTTTCGCCCGCAGCAACACAGCGGTGGCGAGGTCTGGAAGAAGCTGCTCGAGCGCAGCGTGCTGGTGCGCGATTGCAGCGGCTGGCCCCGGTTGGAGAACTGCCTGCGCGTCACCGTCGGCACCGAGGAGGAAAACGACGTGTTCCTGAGTTCGCTGCGCGCGATCTTGTCCGCGGAGGTGCTGTCATGAGTGATGTGCGCGCGGCGGAGCGCTCGCGGACCACCAAGGAGACGTCGATCACGCTCTCGATCGACCTCGACGGCACCGGCACCACCGCCATCTCCACGGGTATCCCGTTCTACGACCACATGCTGGATCAGCTCGGCCGCCACGGTGGGTTCGATCTGTCCATCGCCGCTGTCGGCGACCTGCACATCGACACTCACCACACCGTGGAGGACGTGGCCATCACGCTGGGCGAGGCGTTCCGTGAAGCGCTGGGGGACAAGGTGGGCGTTCGCCGGTTTGCCAGCGGGCAGTACCCGCTGGACGAGGCGCTGGTCGAAGTCGCCCTCGATCTGTCCGGGCGGCCGTACGTGGTGTGGGAGGTCGAGATGCCGGAGGCCCTGCCGCTCGGCAACCCCGCGTTCGATCCGCAGCTCGCCGAGCACGCCGTC
>JAYTSB010000033.1:0-1982 GCA_043745825.1 Actinomycetota bacterium
GTGTCACCGTTTGCGTCGATGCTTCGCGCAGCCATCGCCATGGTGCGCCCGTACTCGATGCCCACTTCCTCGGCCATTGCCTCGGCGCGCTCGCGCGGCAACATCGACAGCGACTTGCCGAGCAGGGTGAGGACGAGGTCGTCCGAACGCACCGGGAACTCCAGCGGGGCGGCATCGGCTGCGGCGCGATAGTGCTTCGACGGCCGGCCCGCACCGGCGCCTTCGGTGCGCTCGACGGCGACCTCGACGTAGCCACCGGAGGCGAGCTTGTCGAGGTGGTGGCGGGCCACGTTGGGGTGCAGCCCGAAGTGCTCGGCCACCTGGGCCGCCGTGACGCCTTGGCTGTGCTCGCGGGCGAACAGGTAGATCCCCCGGCGGGTGGGGTCGCCGAACGCCGACGTGATCGCCGTCACCTGCGCGTTGAATGCGTCAGGTGTGCGAGCGGAAGTGCCTGCGCTGGAAGCCACGCCGGTATTCTACCTATCGACGTAGTGGTAATTGCCGCATCGGCTGCCACCGCCCTGTCCCGACCTTGGAGCACGCATGCCCACCAACGATCAGATCATCGAAGCGCTCCGCCCCGTCGAGGATCCCGAGCTGCATCGTTCGATCGTTGACCTCGGCATGCTGCGCAACGTCGAGATCCGCTCCGACGGTTCGGTCGCGGTACTGATCGCCCTCACGGTGGCGGGCTGCCCGCTGCGCAAGGAGATCCAGAACCGGGTGACGGGCGCCCTTGCCCCGCTTGGTGTGACCGAGGTGGCCCTGGACTTCACGGTGATGACCGACCAGGAGCGTGAGGACCTGCGCATCAAGCTCCACGGCAACCCGGCCGGCACCGCAGGCCAGGGCCAAGCTCACGGCCATGCAGAGGGACGTAAGATCCCCTTCGCCGAGACCGGTTCGAAGACCCGCCCGCTGCTGATCGCATCCGGCAAGGGCGGCGTCGGCAAGAGCAGCGTCACCGTCAACCTCGCCGTGGCGCTTGCCGCGCAGGGCTACAAGGTGGGTGTGGTTGACGCCGACATCTACGGGTACAGCATTCCGCGCATGCTCGGTACCGACCGTGATCCCGTCGCCATCGACCAAATGCTGATCCCGCCGGAGAGCTATGGAGTGCGCTGCATCTCGATCGGCTACTTCGTGCCGGAAGGCCAAGCCGTGATCTGGCGCGGCCCAATGCTGCACAAGGCACTCGAGCAGTTCCTCACCGACGTCTTCTGGGACGATCCCGATTTTCTGCTGATCGACATGCCGCCGGGCACCGGTGACATCGCCCTGTCGCTCAGTCAGTACCTGCCACGAGGCGAGGTGTACGTGGTCACCACTCCGCAGCCTGCGGCGCAGAAGGTGGCACGCCTGTCCGCCGCGATGGCCGCAAAGGTCAACCTGCCGGTGCGCGGCGTCATCGAGAACATGAGCTGGTTCACCGGCGATGACGGCAAGCAGTACGAGATCTTCGGCAGCGGTGGTGGACAAGAGCTGGCCGACGAGCTCGGCGTGCCGCTGCTGGCCCGGTTGCCGCTGGTGCCCGCACTGCGTGAAGGCGGCGACAACGGTCGTCCGATCGCAGCGGTTGATCCCACCAGCGAATGCGGCCAGGCGTTCCACGAGATGGCCCGCCGCATTGCTGTCGAACTGAAGCCGAAGAAGGTCTTCAGCGCGAGCCTGAAGATCAGCTGAGCGCCAGAAACCCAGCCTCATTGGCGGTGCGACGCGTACTCCGCGACGCGGGTTATGACGGTTTCGTCAACCTTCTCCGGGGCGCCTGCGTCGAAAGGCGGCTGCGGGTCGTACTCGATCATCAGTTGGCACGCCTTGGCGGCGGTCTCGTCGATGAGCAGCTCCACGAGTCGCAGCGCCATGTCGATGCCGCTGGACACGCCCGCCGCGGTGATGATGCGCTGATCGAGGTGCTCCACCACGCGCTGGCCGGTGGGCTGCGCGCCGAGCTTGGCGAGCACGTCCATCGCCGACCAGTA
>JAYTSB010000034.1:0-2329 GCA_043745825.1 Actinomycetota bacterium
GTCGTGATCAAGGCCGGCAGCGGCGGCGTGCTGTTCCACGAGGCCTGCGGGCACGGCCTGGAGGCCGACCTGGTGGGCAAGGGGGCCAGCGTCTATCGCGGCAAGGTGGGCGAGCAGGTGGCGTCGCCGCTCGTCACGCTCGTGGACGACGGCACGATGTCGGGCGAGTGGGGCGCAATCGGCATCGACGACGAAGGCCATCCCAGCCAGTACAACGAGCTGATCACGGATGGCGTGCTCACGGACTACATGTGGGACCACCTCCGCGCCCGCAAGGAGGGCCATGCCCACTCCGGCAACGGGCGCCGGCAGAGCTACATGCATTTGCCCATGGTGCGGATGACGAACACGTACGTGCTCAACGGCTCCGACGCACCCGAGGACATCATCCGCGACACGGCAAACGGCGTGTACGTCGCCAAGCTCGGCGGCGGCAGCGTGAACACGGCAACGGGCGACTTCGTGTTCGGCATGACCGAGGCCTACCTCATCGAGAACGGCGAGATCACCGAGCCGCTCCGCGAGGGCAACCTCATCGGCAACGGCCCGCAGGTGCTGCGCGACATCGATGCGCTCGGCAACGATTTTGCGATGGGCAACCCGGGAACGTGCGGCAAGGACGGCCAGGGTGTGCCCGTGGGCGATGGCCAGCCGACGCTGCGTGTCAAGACGATGACCATCGGCGGGACCGCAGGGTGAGCCGCACCGCATCCCCAGAGCTCCAGGCCATCGCCGACCGGGTCATCGCCCAGGCCTCCAAGGGCGAGCACATCGAGGCTTACGTGGCGCGCGGCCGGGAGACCGACATCCGTATCTATGTAGGCGAGCTCGAGCACTTCGTCAGCGCGCAGAGTGAGGGCGTCGGCATACGCGTCATTCGTGACGGCCGTACCGGCTTTGCGTACGCGGGCACCCTCGATGAAGGCGCCGTGGCCGCGGTGCTGGCCGAGGCTCGCGACAACGTCGAGTTCGGCACGTCTGACGAGTGGGCCGGCCTGGCTGAACCCGACGGCGTTGCGGTGGTGGAGCAGGAGCTGTGGAGCGAAGCGCTCGCGGCGTACGGCACGGACGCAAAGATCGAGCTTGCCAAAGAACTGGAGCGCCTCACCCGTGCCGCAGATCCGCGAGTTCGGGTGGATGACGCGAACTACAGCGACGGCTCCGGCGAGGCGGCGGTGGCATCCACGAGCGGCATCCGCGTCAGCGGACGAGAGAACGGCTGCTACTGCTCGGTGAGCACGCTCGCTGATGACGGTGACGAGACCCAGACAGGGTTCGGGTTCGCGGTCGGTCGCTCGCCTCATGAATTCGATCTCGGCAAGGCAGCGAGTGAGGCCGCCGACCGGGCCACCCGTCTGCTTGGCGCGGTGAAGCCCCAATCGAAGCGGATCACGGTGGTGCTCGATCCGTATGTGACGGCCCAGTTCCTCGGCGTGCTGAGCAGTGCGCTCAACGGGGAGAACGTGGCCAAGGGCCGCAGCCTGTTCGCGAACCGCCTCGGTGAGCCGGTTGCCTCGCCGCTGTTCACGCTCGTTGACGATCCCACCAACCCCCAGGCCTACACCGCTACCGACATCGACGGTGAGGGCCTGGCTGCGCGCCGGAACGCATTGATCCTCGAGGGTGTGCTGCAGGGCTTCGTGCACTCGTCGTACAGCGCGCGCCGGGCCGGCACCCGCAGCACGGGCAATGCGGTACGTGGTGGTTTCAAGGGCACCCCAGGTGTGGGTTGCCTGGCGATGCAGTTGCAACCGGGCACGCGCAGCCAAGCCGAACTCGTGGCCGATGTTGACGACGGCGTGCTGATCCAGAGTGTGCAGGGAATGCACAGCGGTGTGAACCCCATCAGCGGTGACTTCTCCACGGGTGCGTCAGGCTTGCTGATCAGCAACGGTCAGCTGGGCGGGCCGGTGCGCGAGTTCACCATCGCCTCCACATTGCAGCGGATGCTGCACGACATCGTCGAGATCGGTGGCGATGTCGATTGGTTGCCGATGCGCGCCGCCGGGGTGAGCCTGGTGATCCGCGACGTCACCATGAGCGGTGCGTGATGGTCCTCCCGGTGATCGACCTCGCCGACGATCCGCTGCGCATCGCCCGCCAGATCGGGGACGCCTGCGCCGAACTCGGCTTCTTCCAGATCGTGGGCCACGGGGTGCCCGATGTGGTGGTCGATTCGGCGTGGCGGGCCACCCGGGCGTTCTTCGATGAACCCGAAGCGGTGCGCCTCGCCGTGGCGATGCCGTACGCCGGCTATCCGTATGGTTACCAGGGCTTCTCGGGGGAGACGCTGGCCGCGAGTGACAAGGACTCGTCGCTCGGTGACCTG
>JAYTSB010000035.1:0-4524 GCA_043745825.1 Actinomycetota bacterium
ACGTCGAGATCGCCGTAGACGGTCATTGCCGCTGTGCGCGGGATGGGCGTCGCTGTCATCACCAGCACATCGGGTACCGCCCGCTGGTCGTCACTGCCCGCACCCTTCATCCGCAGGGCCGCGCGCTGCTCGACGCCGAAACGGTGCTGTTCGTCCACCACGACGCAGCCGAGGCTCTGGAACTCGATGCCCTCCTGGATCAGGGCGTGCGTGCCGATGGCGATGTCGATGGAGCCGTCGGCGAGGCCGGCCACCACGTCGCGCCGCTCCTGGCCGGTGATGCGGTTGGAGAGCAGGGCGACGTTCAACTCGCGCTCGCCGAACAGGTTGCCGGGATCGGGGACACGCAGGCCGGCCAGCAGGGCGCGAATGCCGGTGGCGTGCTGCTCGGCGAGCACCTCCGTCGGCGCCATGAGCGCCCCCTGGTGCCCGCCCTGCACGGCGCACAGCAGCGCCGACACCGCCACCACGGTCTTGCCGGAACCGACGTCGCCCTGCAGCAGGCGGTGCATCGGGTGCGGGCCGGCGAGGTCGACGTCAATCTCGGCGATGGCGCGTCGCTGAGCACCGGTGAGCTCGTAGGCAAGCGCGCGGTGGAAGCGCCCCACCAGTTCGCCGCTCATGTCGTGGCGCAAACCGCGCTGTGCACGCTCGAACGCGCGCTTGCGCATCACCAGCACGGTCTGCACGCGCAACAGCTCGTCGAAGGCCAGTCGGCGGCGAGCCTGCTCCTTTTCTCCCATCGTCTCCGGTAGGTGGATCTGGCGCATGGCCGAGTGGCGGTCGAGCAGTCCGAGCTCGGCCCGGATCGCCGCCGGCACCGGATCCGCGAACCCGCGCCCCGCACAGCGCTCCAAAGCGTTCTCCACCCACCCGGCGATCTCCCACGTGGACAGCTGAGCCTTCTCGCTCTGCGGGTAGATCGGCACGATCTTGCCCGTACGGTCGCCGATCAGATCGACGATGGGATTCGTCATCTGCAACCCGCCGCGGTAGACGTCGGCCTTGCCGAACAGCATGATCTGCAGGCCCTCGCGAAGCTGGCGCTCACGCCACGGCTGGTTGAAGAACACGATGTGCAGCCGGCCCGAGCCGTCACCGACCTGAGCTTCCACCATCGTGCGCCGGTTGCGCATGGTGCGCTTGGTGACCGAGCGTACGGTCACCAGCACGAGTGCCTCCTTGCCCGGCATGAGATCACTGACGCGAGCCTCGTTGGTGCGGTCCACCCAGCGGCGCGGATATGTGGTGAGCAGGTCGAGCACGGTCACGACGCCGACCTCGCGCAGCGATGCCTGCTTCTTGTCGCCGACGCCCTTCAGCCGCTCGACGGGGATCGCGTGCAGCTCACGCAGGGTGATGCCAGCGGGCTCAGCCACGAGGTCCGCCCGCCGGATCACTCCACGCCGAACAGGTACGGGTACAGCGGCTGCCCGCCGCGGTGCACCTCGACCTGCACGTCGGGACGTTGGTCGACGAGCCAGGAGCGCAGCGCGTCGGTGACCGACGACGTGGCATCGGTGCCTTCGATGACGGTGACGATCTCGCTCCCCGGGGTGATCAGGAGATCGAGCAGGGCGGTCGCGGCAGCCGTGATCGTGGCGTCGATGCTGACGATGCCGTCACCGCGGACGATGCCGATCCAGTCGCCCGTGGTGATGGGACCCGCTTCGCTGGCGGTGTCACGCACAGCCCGGGTGACCTCGCCGGTGGCGACGGATTCCGCAGACTCCTCCATCTCCTCTGCGTTGTGCGCGGCCGATGCCTCCGGGTCGTACACCACCAGCGCAGCGAGCGCCTCGGGCATGCTGCGGGTGGGGACCACCACCACCGTCTTGGAGGTGAGCGCGTCGAGCTGCTCGGCCACCGGGATGATGTTCTTGTTGTTCGGCAGCACGATCACCTGATCGGCGTTCACCGCCTCCACGGCGTCGAGCAGCTCGGCCGTGGACGGATTCAGGGTCTGACCACCGGCGATCACGCCCTGAACGCCCAACTGGGCGAACAGATCGGTGAGCCCGTCACCGCTGCTGACCGCAACGATCGCGCACGTCACGGCGGGCATGGTCGTGTGCTTCCAAGCCGGCCGTGCGGTGAGGGCGGTGACCGGGGCGACCTGACGGTGGATCGCCGCTTCGCGTTGGGCGTGCTCCTCGGCCACTTCCTCGAACAGGTCGGTGACCCTGATCTGGTGCGGGCGGCCACCGTTGTCGAGCGCCGCTTCGATGGCCGCGCCGATGTCGTTGGTGTGCACGTGACAGTTCCAGATGCCATCGCCGCCGACCACCACGATCGAGTCGCCGATGGCGCCCCAGGACTGCTTGAACTTCTCGATGTTCTGGTCCGGCAGGTCGATGAAGTACATGACCTCGTAGCGCAGCTCGCTGACATCACCCGCGCCTCGATGGGCCACGGCGTCGAAGTTCGCGATGCCGGCTTCGTCGTCGAGGACCTCGGGCTCGGGCATCGGCTCGCCGTCCACCACGTGGATTGCTGCATCGAGCAGGAGCAAGAACCCGGCTCCGCCGGCATCCACGACGCCGGCCTCCTTGAGTACCGGGAGCAGGTCAGGCGTGCGGTCCAGCGAAGCGCGCCCGGCATCGCGTGCGCTGCGCAGCATCTCCGCAAGCGAGGCACCACCGTCCGCCGACGCCCGAGCCGCCTCGGCGGTTTCGCGCACCACGGTGAGGATGGTCCCCTCGATTGGTTTGAGCACGGCCTGGTACGCAGCCGTCGAGGCGTTGGTGAAGCTCTCCGCGACCTTGGAAGCTGTGGCCTCACCGGCATCTTTCAGTGTGTTCGCGATGCCACGCAGGATCTGGCTGAGGATGACACCACTGTTGCCGCGGGCGCCCATCAGCGAGCCATGGCTGATCGCCGCGCAGGTTGGGGCCAAGTCGTGGTCGCTGGCCTCCAGCTCGGCGACCACCGCGTCGAGGGTACGCGCCATGTTCGTGCCCGTGTCGCCGTCCGGGACCGGATAGACGTTGAGACGGTTGATGCCGGCCGCATGGGCCTTCATCGTGTTGCGGAAGGTGATGACCGTGTTGCGCAGGGCATCCGCCGAGAGCCGTTCAAGCGTGGGCACCGCAGCATCGTACCGAGCAACACGCGTTCCCCTGCTGGTGAGGCCGTGAGATGGTGAAGACCGAAATCCCGCTGATAGCCTGTGGCGACCCTGAATGACCCCGCTGGGAAAGAGAATCTCATGGCAGCAGTATGTGAAGTGTGTGGCAAGGGCCCGTCCTGGGGCATGTCGGTTTCGCACTCCCACCGTCGCACCAAGCGCCGTTGGAACCCGAACATCCAGAAGGTGCGCGCCATGGTGGGCAAGACTCCAACCCGTGTCAACGTCTGCACCGGCTGCATCAAGTCGGGCAAGATCGTCAAGGCCAGCTGAGAGAATCGAGCCGCCATGCAGGGTGTCATCAAGTCCTACGATCCCAGCAGCGGCGACGGGGTCATCCTGTGTGATTCCGATCTGAAGGATTACGACCTTGCCGCGAACGCGCTACAGGGGTCGATCTTCCGCATGCTCCGTCAGGGACAGCGGATCGTTTTCGTGCTCGACACTGCCGGCCGCGCCACCGAGCTCCGCCTCGGCAGCGAAATCGACATGAAGACGCCCGGCTTCGACTGACCGGGTCGTTGTCCTGCCCCCATTTGGCGCCACGGCGCGTCACGGAGGAGACTCATCCGTATGAGCGGAACCACCACGAATCAGCGGCTCCTCGATTGGGTCAAGGAGTGGGCGGATGTCCTGCAGCCTGCCCAGATCCACTGGTGTGACGGCACGGCCGACGAGTACGAGATGCTCTGCCACACGCTTGTGGACAGCGGCACCTTCACCAAGCTGGATGAGGCCAAGCGTCCGAACAGCTACTGGGCCCACAGCGACCCGGGCGACGTCGCCCGCGTCGAGGACCGCACGTTCATCTGTTCAGCAGAGCAGGCCGATGCAGGTCCGAACAACAACTGGCGCGACCCGACAGAGATGCGTGCCGAAATGATGTCGCTCTACCTGGGCGCGATGCGCGGCCGCACCATGTACGTCGTGCCGTTCAGCATGGGCCCACTCGGTTCGCCCATCGCTCACATCGGCGTGCAGCTCAGCGACTCCGCCTACGTGGCCGCGAACATGCGCATCATGACCCGCATGGGCCAAGGCGCCCTCGACGTGCTCGGCTCCGAGGGTCACTGGGTGCCGTGCGTGCACTCCGTCGGTGCTCCCCTCGCCGAAGGCGAGCAGGACACGCCGTGGCCGTGCAACCCGGACAACAAGTACATCGTCCACTTCCCCGAGACACGTGAGATCATGTCGTACGGTTCCGGCTACGGCGGCAACGCACTGCTGGGCAAGAAGTGCTTCGCGCTGCGAATTGCCTCGGTGATGGCCCGCGACGACGGTTGGTTGGCCGAGCACATGCTCATCCTCAAGCTCACCAACCCGGCCGGTGAGTTCAAGTACATCGCGGCCGCGTTCCCCTCGGCGTGCGGCAAGACGAACCTGGCGATGCTGCAACC
>JAYTSB010000036.1:0-1692 GCA_043745825.1 Actinomycetota bacterium
ACCAAGGCCGGATCCTCTCCGGGCTTCGCCACCGTGTATCCGGGCGGCAGCGTGCAACCGCCGACATCGAACCTCAACACGAACGGCAACGGCGATGCCCGACCGAACCTGGTGATCGTTCCACTCGGTATCAACGGCTCGATCGACATCACGCTGCAGAGCACCGATGACGTGGTGGTCGACGTGGCCGGCTACTTCCTCGACACGACCGGCGGCGCCGGTTTGTACCACGTGATCGCGCCCAGCCGTCAGGTCGACACGCGGCTGCCGCTGGGCTTCGGCACGCTGACCGTCGACGGCACGGCCACGCTGGATCCCGGCGCGCCCGTGCCGAACAACGCGGTGGCCGTGTCCCAGAACGTGACGCTGACCAACGGCCTGGGTGGCGGGTTCGTGACTGCGTACCCCAGCGATCAGGCTCGGCCGCTGGCGAGCAACGCGAACGTGTCCGGCCCACGTCAGGATCACGCCGCGCTCACGTTCACCAAAGTCGGCGCGAACGGCGCTGGTTTGATTGCGTACTACTCCTCCGGTGGCACGGATCTGGTGGTGGACATCACGGGCTACTTCGACGGCGCGTCGTGAGTAGCCTGCCGATGTGACCCGGCTCCGCATCGCGCTCGCCCAGATCAACCCCACGGTGGGCGATCTGAAGGGCAACTTCACCAAGATCGTCGACTGCTACGACCAGGCCGAGGCCGCCGGTTGTGACATCGTCGCGTTCCCGGAGCTGGCCATCACCGGCTACCCGCCGGAGGACCTCGTGCTGAAGCCGGGGTTCGTCGCCGACAACAAGGAGATGCTCGCCACCATCGCCGCGCGCACCCGCCGCTGTGTGGCCGTGGTGGGCTTCGTCGACAGTGACCGCGACCTCTACAACGCGGCAGCCGTGTTGTCCGACGGCGAGCTGCGCGGCACCTACCGCAAGCGACTGTTGCCGAACTACGCCGTGTTCGACGAAGCGCGTTACTTCACGCCGGGTCACGAGAGCGATCCGCTGGAGCTGTACGTCATCGGCGGGGTGAAGGTGGGCATCAGCATCTGCGAGGACATCTGGAGCCCCACCGGACCGCTGGCCACGCAGGCCGCCGGCGGTGCCGAGCTCAACATCAACATCAACGGCTCGCCGTACCACCGCAACAAGGTGGTGGGTCGCGAGCGGATGTTGGCCACGCGTGCCGCGGATGCCAGCTGTGCGCTCGCCTACGTGAACCAGGTGTGCGGCCAGGACGAGCTCGTGTTCGACGGCGCTTCGATGGTGTTCGACGCCGACGGCAACCTGCTCGCCCGGTCACCGCAGTTCCGAGAAGACCTGCTCGTGGTGGATGTGGAGATCGATCCCGTCTACCGCAAGCGCCTGCTCGATCCACGCGGGCGTGTGACGGAGACCTTGCTGCCGACGGTGTTCATCAGCGAGGACCCGGTGGCCCACGAGGAGGCCTTCGCCGGCCGCATCGCCCCGTTGCTGGACCCGGTGGCCGAGGTCTACGAGGCGCTCGTGCTCGGCACCCGTGACTATGTGCGCAAGAACCATTTCACCGATGTCGTGATCGGCCTGTCAGGCGGCATCGACTCCACCATCGTTGCCTGCATCGCGGTGGATGCTCTCGGCGCCGATCACGTGCACGGCGTCTCGATGCCGTCTCGATACAGCAGCGACGGATCCAAGGACGACGCCAAGGCGCTGGCCGA
>JAYTSB010000037.1:0-8717 GCA_043745825.1 Actinomycetota bacterium
GCCGTGCTGTACGGGCAGGGAATGGCACCGGTCAGCGTGTCTGTCGGTCGCCGTGACCTCCGCCTCGCGCTCAGCGGCCCGGCCGGTTTCAACACCGTGCTCTCGCTCGAGGTCGACGGCAAGAAGTACCCCGCAGTGATTAAGGAGGTGCAGCGCCATCCGGTGAAGCGCAACGTCAACCACATCGATTTCCTCCAGATCAACATGAAGGAACTGCTCACTGTCGCTGTGCCCCTGCGCCTCGAGGGCGAAGCCAAGGCCGTCATGGCCCAGGGCGGTCTCGTCGACCCGGCTGTGGACACCATCGAGGTCGAGTGCACCCCGGACAACATGCCCAACGAGTTCGTCGTCGACATCAGCGAGATGCAGCCTGGTGACGTCATCCGTCTGGCCGAGCTCACCATGCCGTCCGGCGTCACCTCCCTCGGCGACCCGGATATGGCCATCGTCGCCGCGCTCCACGGCTTCAGCGACGCCGAGCTCGAGTCCGATGCCGCCCCGGCGGCCGAGGTCGATGAAGAAGCCGGCGAGACCGAAGCCGGCGACGCCGAAGCTGCCGAGTGATCGTGCGTCGTCGACGCACTGATCCCGCTGTTGACGCACGCCTGAAGCCATGGCCCTGTTCGGTCGCGGTGACCGACAGGAACACCGCGGCACACCGTTCGACTTCCTGATCGTGGGTCTCGGCAATCCCGGCAAGGAGTACGCGCGCACCCGCCACAACGTTGGCGAAGAGGTGGTCAACCTTGTCGCCCAGCGTGTCGGGGTCACGTTCAAGGCCGGTCGGGACAAGGCCAAGGTCGCCGAGGGCACACTTGTCGGCCGGCGTTGCGTGCTCGCCTTTCCGCTCACGTACATGAACGAGTCCGGTCAGGCCGTTGGCGCGCTGGTGCGCCGGTACGGCATCGACGACCCCGCGCAGATCATCGTCATTCACGATGAGCTGGACCTACCGCCCACCGTGGTACGGGTCAAGGCCGGTGGGGGCCTGGCCGGCAACAACGGGCTGCGCAGCATCACCCAGCACCTCAAGACCCAGGACTACCTGAGGGTGCGGATCGGCATCGGCAAGCCGGTGTCGAAAGAGCGCGGGGCCAGCCACGTACTGGCCAAGTTGCCCAAGGCCGAGCGCGAGGCGTACGACGTGGCCATCGAGGTGGCGGCCGACGCCGTCGAGCGCCTCGTCACCGACGGCGCTGAAGTCGCTATGCGCGAGTTCAACTCACGCTGAGATCGCGGTCGGCGACGATGGTGCCGCCTGCGAGCTCCACCCGGCGGGTGAGCCGCACGTTCTCGAGCAGGGTGCGATCGTGGGTGACGAGCAGCACCGTGCCCCCGAACGACTCGAGCGCGATCTCCAACTGCTCGATCGCAGGAAGGTCGAGGTGGTTGGTGGGTTCGTCCAGCACCAGACAGTTCGCACCCCTGGCCATCAGCAGCGCCAGCACCGTGCGCGTCCGCTCGCCCGGTGACAGCGACGCCGTGGGCCGGTTGACCTCCTCGGCTCCGATGCCGAACTTGGCCAGCAGCGTTCGGGCCTCGGGCACCGTCATGGCCGTGGCATGCATGAAGGCCTCCAGCACGGTGCGTTGATCGGCGAGCTGCACGCGGGCCTGTTCCAGCTCACCGACCACGACGCTGGGACCGAGGTGCGCCTCGCCGGTATCCGGAGCCAGATGACCGAGCAGCAGGCGGAGCAGCGTCGTCTTGCCGCTGCCGTTGTGGCCGACGATCGCGACGCGCTCGCCCGAACCGATCAGCAGGTCGACGGGGCCGAGGGTGAAGTCTCCGGTGTGCACCGTGGCTCCGGCCAGGCGCGCCACCACGGCGCCGCTGCGGGCCGCCTCACCGAAGGTGAGCTTGAGCTGCCAGGGCTCACGTGGCTCCTCCACGACCTCGAGCCGGTCCATCGCCTTCTCCGTGCGCGCCGACTTGCCGGCCAGCTGCTCGCTCTGGTTGATCCGGAAGCTCTTGATGTTCTTGTCCTTCTCGGACGTGTCCTTCTTGGCCTTGCTCAGCCCTTGGGTCGCCCACTCGCGCTCGCGCTGGGCGCGGCCGGCGAGGTTGCCCCGCTTGTCTTCGTACTCCTCGTAGCGCTCACGGGCGTGCTGGGCGGCCAGTGCCCGCTCGGCCAGGAAGGCGTCCCAACCGCCGGAGTACATGGTCAACGCGTGGGTGAACTCGTCGAGTTCGGCCACGTGGGTGACCACCCTGCGCAGGAACTCACGATCATGGCTGACCACCACCAGGCCGGCTTGGAGCGACGCCACCCAGGCCTCCAGGCGCTCCAGCCCGTCGAGGTCGAGGTCATTGGTCGGCTCATCGAGCAGGAACACGTCGAAGCGCGAGACCAGTAACGAAGCCAGGCTGCAGCGCGCCGCCTCGCCGCCGGACAGCGTGAGCACCGGCTGGTCGAGCAGGCGCTCGGGGAGCCCGAGCTCGGCCAGCACCTCGCCCGAGCGCGCCTCGAAGTCAGCTGCGCCGATCGCCAACCATCGGTCGAGCGCGTCGGAGTATCGGTCATCGCCGCCAGCTGCACCGGTCGACAGATCGATCGTCGCCGCGTCGAGCTCGGCCTGGGCCGCGGCCACGCCTGTGCGCCGGCCGAGGAACTCTCGAACCATCTCGCCCGGTCGGCGTTCGGGTTCCTGAGGGAGGTAGCCCACCATGGCCACCGGTGGCGTGGTGCCGACCGACCCCTCGTCGGTGGCGCGCGCGCCGGCGATCACGCGCAGCAGGGTGGACTTGCCGACACCGTTCGGGCCGACCAGACCAACCCGCCAACCGGGCGAGATGGACAGGTCGACGTGATCGAGGATCACCTGCCGTCCGATGGACAGGGTGAGGTTGCGGGCGTGGAGGGATGCGTGTGCAGACATGGGGACCGGGCTTTCTCCATGAGGGTACGGGAATGCTCGACGCCAGGGGCGGGTTCCTCTGGCATGCCGTACAACGCTGCTCCCGACGAATGGTGGAAGACCTTCGTCGACGCCCTGCCCGCGCACACCGCCAAACTCGCAGTGGTGCGCGCCGACGGCAGTCCCCTCGTTGCGCCAGTGTGGATCGAGCGCGACGGCGAGCAGATCGTGTTCATGACGTCGGCCGACACGATCAAGGGCAAGTCGATCCTGCGCGACGGCCGGGTGAGCTTGTGTCTCGACAACGAGCACCCGCCGTTCGACTTCGTGACGATCAGCGGCACGACGACGACATCGACGGATCCGGCCGACCTCCTCCATTGGGCGATCAGGATCGCCGGTCGCTACATGGGCCCCGAGCTCGCCGAGCAGTACGGCAAGCGAAACGCGGTGCCGCCGGAGATGGTGGTGCGGGTGACGCCCACCAAGGTCACCGCTGTCAACAACGTGGCCGACTGATGACCACTGATCACCCACTGATCACGGCGGCGATGATCACACCGCCGCCAGGTTGTGGCGGAACATGATGCTGATGCGTGGGCCTGCAGCCTTGGCGATCTTCGGCACGCAGTGCTCCCACTCGTGCTGGCAGGCACCACCCATCACCAGCAGGTCACCATGCCCGACGGTGAACCGGCGCGATGCCCCGCCGCCGCGAGGCCGCACCAGGAACGGACGGGCTGCGCCGGTGCTCACGATCACCACAACGGGGTCCTCATGGCTGAACCGCTCGCGGTCGCCGTGCCAGGCCACCGAATCACGGCCGTCGCGGTAGAGGTTGAATCCGATGGTGTCGAACGGACGGCGGTACTGGTCGCACAGCGCCCAACGGATGTCGCCCAGCAGCGGCAACGCCTCGGCGGTTCCGTCAGAGCCGTCCCACCAGTGCGTCAACCGCGGCTCGGGCAGGACCCGCTCCCACATCGTGACCGTGCGCTGGCGCCACGGCAGCAGGTGGAGCAGCTCGGCGCACACCGCGTCGGCGCCCCCCAGCCAGTTCGCGGCATGGTCGATCCATGACCTCTCGTCCAACCACGAGCGCTGGACGTGGGAGAAGGTCGTGTCGAAGGCCGGCTGCCCACCGCCGAAGAGGCTGCCCTGCCAACCCAAGGTTGCGATGCTCATCGCTGCAGTCTCGCGAACCGAACGCACGTTCGCAAGCCGTCGTTCTGAGCCGGCACTAGATTGCACCGCATGCACGTGTCCGGTCTCGACCACATCGTCCTGAACGTCGCCGACGTCGAGCGCTCGCTCGCGTGGTACATCGACCTCGTCGGCCTGCGGGGCGAACGCGTCGACCTGTGGCGCAACCATCAGGTGTTCTTCCCCTCGGTGCGCGTGGACGGCGGGACCATCATCGATCTCGTGGCGGCACCGCGCAGTGGTGCCAACATGGACCACCTGTGCCTCGTGGTGGACCGCGCCGATGTCGACGCCATCGTGGCCGATCAGCGGTTCGCCGTGGTGGACGGGCCCGGCACGCGGTTCGGCGCACGCGGCGATGGCTGGTCGGTGTATGTCCACGACCCGGACGGCAACACCGTCGAGTTCCGTTCTTACGACTGACGTCTGAGGGGGCTGACCGGCCGGGCAGGCTGGACGGGCTCGCCACGGTGACTTGCCGATATCGTCAAAGTCCCCGTGAACCTCGCGTCCCTCCCCCCACTGCTGCGCCACGAGACGGCACTCACCCAGGCAATTGGCAACCCCACGGCCGTCATCGCCGTGCCAGAGTCTGCGCGACCGATCTCCATCGCCGCGCTCCAGCACCTGAGCGCGCGCCGGCCGCTGGTGATCGCGTGCCCCACGGGCACTGCGGCGGGCCAGCTGTACGACGATCTCCAACAGTTCATGGGCCCGGATGAGGTCATCCTGTTTCCTGCGTGGGAGACGCTGCCGTTCGAGCGGGTGAGCCCGAGCGTGGAGACCATGGGCCGCCGCCTGGAGGTGCTGTGGAGGGTGCGCGACGTGCAGCGCTGCCCGGCGATCATCGTCGCCAGCGTGCGTTCGCTGCTGCAGCGGCTCGGGCCGGGCGCCGTGGAGGTCGAGCCCATCCGGGTTGCACCGGGCGCCACCATCGATCCTGACGAACTGTTGCAGACGCTGGTGGCCAACGGCTATCGCCGCGAGGAGCTCGTCGAGCACCGTGGTGAGGTGGCCCGCCGTGGCGCCATCGTCGACGTGTTCCCGTCCACCGCCGACGCCCCGATCCGCATCGACCTGTGGGGCGACGAGGTCGACCGTCTGACCCAGATCAGCGTCAGCGATCAGCGCAGCACGGGTGACCTCGCCGAAGCGTTCATCTTCCCGGCTCGCGAACTGCTGCCCAGCGCCGAGGTGCGCGCCCGCGCGGCGACGCTGGTGGGCACCGAGCCATGGGGACGCGAGCAGTGGGAGCGGTTGAGCGAGGGTGCGCACTTCGACGGCATGGAGAGCTGGCTGCCCTGGCTCACCGACACCGATCAGCTGCTGACCGACGTGCTGCCCGCCACCGGCAAGGTGATCCTCGTCGAGCCGCGCCGCATGCACGACCGCGCCCAGGACCTGCTCGCCGAGGAAGATGACCTGGCGCGTGCCCTGGCCAGTACGTGGGACCGAGACCCCGACGTGGCGTTCCCACGCCTGCACGCCGAACCCGATCACCTCCTCGGCAACCGTGGCGTCGGCAACCGGGGCGTCGGTGCGTGGCTGATGACGGTGACACCGGAGAACCCGGACTCGCCGATGGTGAACGCGATGGGCTGGGGGCCCGTGGTAGGCGACGGCGAGGGCCTCACCAACCGACTGAAGGAGCTGCTCGCCGAGCGCTACCACGTGGTGGTCGCAGCCGACGGCGAGGGCTCGGCGCAACGCCTCGCCCAGCTTCTGCGCGACCGTGGGCTCGACTTCACGATCGCCCCGCTCGATGCTCCACCGTCGTTCAACCGCCCCGGTGGCGTCGTCGTGGTGGCCCCCCTGCACCGTGGCGTCACCATCCCGGGGGCCAAGGTGGCCATCGTCGCCGAGGGCGACCTCACCGGCCGGCGGCGCACCCACCGCCAGCCGCGTGCACGCAAGCGTCAGAGCGTCGGCTTCTTCGAGGATCTGCGCCCTGGCAGCTACGTCGTCCACCAGCAGCACGGCGTCGGCCAGTACGAGGGCATGGTCAAGCGCAGCATCGGGGGCGTGGAGCGCGACTACCTCCTGCTTGCGTACAAGGGCGGCGACAAGCTGTACATCCCCAGCGACCAGATCGACACGATCCGCCAGTACGTCGGTGGCGAGGCGCCTGTTTTGCACCGCCTCGGCGGGTCCGACTTCGCCAAGGCCAAGTCGAAGGTCAAGTCGGCCGTACGGGAGATCGCCCAGGAATTGGTGGTGCTTTATCAAAAGCGGGTGAACGCAGCCGGGCACGCATTCGGTGCGGACACCCCGTGGCAGCACGACATGGAAGAGGCCTTCGGCTTCGTCGAGACACCGGACCAGAAGACGGCCATCGACGAGACCAAGCTCGACATGGAGAAGGCGTTCCCGATGGATCGACTGATCTGCGGCGACGTCGGCTTCGGCAAGACCGAGGTAGCCGTGCGCGCGGCGTTCAAGGCCGTGCAGGACGGCAAGCAGGTCGCGGTGCTCGCCCCCACCACCCTGCTCGCGACCCAACACGGCAACGTGTTCGCCGATCGGTTCGCGGGGTTCCCCGTCCGCGTCGAAGTGCTCAGCCGGTTTCTCACCAACGCGCAGGCCAAGAAGGTGATCGAAGGTCTCGCCAGCGGCGAGGTGGACTGCGTGATCGGCACCCATCGCCTGCTGCAGGACAGCGTGAAGTTCAAGGACCTCGGCCTGCTGATCGTCGACGAGGAGCAGCGCTTCGGCGTACAGCACAAGGAGTCGATGAAGAAGCTCAAGGTCAACGTCGACGTGCTGACGCTCAGCGCGACGCCCATCCCGCGCACGCTGGAGATGAGCCTCGTCGGCATCCGCGACCTGTCCTTGCTGCAGACCCCGCCGGCCGACCGCCAGCCGATCCTCACGTTCGTCGGTGAATACGACGAACGGGTCGCCGTGGAGTCGATCCGTCGTGAACTGCTGCGCGAAGGACAGGTCTTCTGGGTGCACAACCGGGTGCAGTCGATCGACCAGTGTGCGGCGCGCCTGCGCGAGCTCGTGCCCGAGGCCCGCGTCGCCATCGCCCACGGACAGATGGACGAGGGCACCCTCGAACAGGTGGTGCTCGACTTCTCCGAAGGAAACCTCGACGTGCTGGTCTGCACCACCATCATCGAGAGCGGCATCGACATGCCCACCGTGAACACGCTCGTGGTGGAGCGCGCCGACCTGCTCGGCCTGGGCCAGATGCATCAGCTGCGCGGGCGAGTCGGCCGCAGCGGTTCACGTGCCTACGCCTACCTGTTCTACCCGCCGGACAAGAGCCTGTCCGAAGAGGCCTACGAACGGTTGAAGACCATCGGCGAGGCGACGGATCTGGGCAGTGGATTCAAGATCGCGATGCGCGATCTGGAGATCCGTGGCGCCGGCAACCTGCTCGGTCAGGCCCAGAGTGGCCACATCGCCGCCGTCGGCTACGACCTCTACTGCCAGATGGTGACCGAGGCCGTCAGCGAGATGAAGGGCGAGGAGGTCAAGCCGCCCGTGGAGGTCAAGCTCGACGTGCCTACCGACGCCCACCTCCCCGCGACCTACGTGCCCAAGGAGGCGCTACGCCTGGAGGCGTACCGGCGTCTCGCCGCAATCACCACCGATGCCGACGTCGACGATATCCGGGAGGAGTGGGAGGACCGCTATGGTCCGCTGCCCGCACCGGCTGAGTCGCTGCTGATGATCGGACGCCTGCGCGCCGACTGCAACCGGTTGGGTCTGAAGGACATCTCGATCAGTTCGAACGAGGCCCGCCTCGGACCGATCACGCTCAAGACGAGCGAGGAGATGCGCCTGCGCCGCCTGGCACGGGACGCGAAGTTCAAGGACGAGATGCGCCAGCTCGTGGTGCCGATCAAACGCGGCGCTGACCCGGCCACGTTCCTCGTCGGGTTCCTCCGTGACCTCCTCCCTCCTGTTGTCCCTCCTGTTGTCCCTCCTGTTGTTCCGGCTGCGGGGCCGATTCCACCGAAAGCGGTCGCCGCGGTAGGGTCCCCGACGTGATTCGTCGCTTCTCCGCCGCCGCTGCAGGGGTTGTCCTCGCCAGTTCGATCGCTTCCGGGTGCAGCACGTTCTCGAAGAACGAACAGGCCGCAAAGGTGGACTCCGCGACCCTGTCCGTCGGCGACTTCGAGACCATCGCCGCCGACTTCGCCGTGGCGGGCCAGATCGAAACACCGGTGTCCGGCGAATACAACGGCAGCGATCAGCGCCGGCTTCTGACCCGCTGGGTCTTCGCCAATCTGCTGTCCCACCAACTCGACGCCGCAGGCACGCCCATCGACCCTGCGGCCCGGAGCGCCGCTGAGGCGTCGCTGAAGCAGCAGGCCGCGGACAAGTGGCCCGCACTGCACGCTGTGACGAAGGACTTCCTCATCACCGAGCTCGCCGCGCAGGACAAGCTGGGCTCCTCCCCCGCCATCCCCGACGCCGATATCGAAGCCGCGTACAACGCCGGTATCACCCAGTCGAGCACGCTGTGCCTGCGCGTCATCGGGTTCACCGACGCTGCTTTGGCCAACGATGCGTACGAGAAGATCCTCGCCGGCGAGTCCTTCGCCGACGTGGCCGATGCCAACAGTGCCGATCCGTCGATCGGCGCCGGCGGGGTGTTCACGAACAGCACGACCAAGAGCGAATGCTCATCGGCCAACTCGCTGA
>JAYTSB010000038.1:0-3851 GCA_043745825.1 Actinomycetota bacterium
CAGGCGCTGGTGACCCTGACGCTGGGACTGGTATGGGCATGGCACCGCTGGGGCCGCGCCCAAGGATGGGTCGTGTTCTTCCCGCCGCTCGTGCTCGTCGCGCTGTCCGCGTCGGGCGAGGTGGCCCGCCTGCTTCCCAACCTGTTGTGACGATGTCGTCGTCGAACCCCGAGGAGATTCCCGTGACCATCGATCCCAACGCGTTTGCTGTTGCAGCCGGCCAGGGCCTCGTCGATTCCGAGCCGGTGGTGTTCGCCGGCGGCACGGTGGTGCAACTGGCGAATGGTGATGCGTCATCACCAGACGCCATCGTGGTCGATCTGCATGCGGCCAGCGTGACGGTCACCGACACCGCCATCACGGCAGTCGACAGTGACATCGCGTGGTCGTGGGTCACGGCGGATCTGCAGGCGGTGGTCCACGCGGACGAGGAACCGTGGACCATCTTCGTCGTCCCGGGCATCGCCGACTTCGGTGTGTCGGTCCCCCCGTCGCGGGTGGACGAATTCCGCCAAGCGATCGCCCGGGTGTCGCCGGTGGCGCCGGTGCGCCAGGACAGCCTGGACGAACCCGTCTCGCACGCCGTTCTGGTTCCGCCGGCCGTGGCGAACACGCCCGCGATGGTGGACGCCGACGCGGTGACCGGACCCGTTCCGCTGATCATCACCGAGGCGCCGGTGGGTGGGGCCGTGTCGATCGATGCCCAGATTGTTCCCGCTCCCACGCAATCGATCACGCTGTCGACACCCTCAGAGTTCCCGTCGGCCTCCCGGTTTCGCCTGTTGCGCTCACGTGACCGACAGGTTGCGCAGACCGTGTCAGCCTCTGCAGCTGAAACGGGCGTGCAGGCACCGCTCGCCGGCATCGACGCGCGCAACATCTCGGCGTGGTTCGGCCCGCGTCAGGTTCTCGACCGAGTTTCGCTGGACATGGTTGCCGGTCAGGTGACGGCGCTCATCGGGCCGTCCGGCTGTGGCAAGTCCACATTCCTGCGGATCCTGAACCGCATGCACGAGATGATTCCCGGCGCGTCGATGGCCGGCGAGGTACTCGTCGATGGGCACGACCTCTACGACGTGAACCGCAAGCTGACAGATGCCCGACGCGAGATCGGCATGGTCTTCCAGAAGCCCAACCCGTTCCCGGCGATGTCGATCTACGACAATGTGCTTGCCAGCTACCGACTCACCGGCGTGAAGGCCAGCGTGGCCGCGAAGGACGAGGTCGTCGAGGCATGCCTCTCCAAGGCCGGGTTGTGGGCTGAGGTCCGCGACCGCCTCCGGCAGCCCGGTGGAGGCCTCTCCGGTGGCCAGCAGCAGCGGCTGTGCATCGCCCGCGCGCTGGCCATCCGCCCCCGCGTGCTGCTGATGGACGAACCGTGCTCTGCGCTGGATCCCACGTCGACACGACGCATCGAGGAGACGGTGATGGAGCTGTCAGCCGAAGTCACCATCGTCATCGTCACGCACAACATGCAGCAGGCCGCACGCGTGTCCAACCAGTGCGCGTTCTTCCTCGCCGAGCAGGGCACACCGGGAGTGATCGTCGAACACGGACCGACGTCGGCGATGTTCGGATCCCCCCAGGATCCGCGCACGAACGACTATGTCATGGGTCGTTTCGGCTGAACCGGAGCAGGTGAAAGTAGTCGCAAGGCATCGGCAAGGTGAACTCTCGGCGCTTACGTTCAGTGTTCACCTGAGGGCCAACTTGCCGACAAGTTGACGTGCGAACGTGACCCCTGCCTCGACGGAATCGAGGTGCTCGCACACACAAGGGGAAGTTCACACCACCATGTTGAAGACATCAACCAAGAAGCGCCTGGCACTCGGCCTTGCCTTCACCGCCACCCTCGGCACCACCATGACGGGTGGTTCGGCCAGTGCCGACCCCGCCAACCAAACAGCATTCGTCGGCGTCGGCTCCGACACCACCCAGGATGTTTTGAACGCTCTCACCGGACGGTCCAACGGCATCCTCTACACGCCGATCCAGAGCACGGCTGCGACCGGTGCGACCCAGATCATCTCCTATGACGCGACCAACCCGGATCCGGCGGGCGACTCCTGCATCGTGACGAAGCGTGGCTTCGGCGCGATCTACCGCCCCAACGGCTCCAGCGAGGGCCGGCGCATGCTCAGCCGTTCGCTGGACGGCACGACCTACGGCAAAACCGGTGTCTGTGGTGGATTCAAGGATCCTTCCGGCATGGTTGACTTCGCTCGTTCGTCCGCCGGCCCGTCGACCACCCACGCCAACGACAAGCTGACCTACCTGCCGTTCGCCAAGGACGCCGTGTCCTTCGCGTACTACAAGCCCGGCGGCGGCGTTGCGGTGACCAACCTCACCGCCACGGACCTCACCGCGATCTACGGCTCGTCAACTCGCACCTCGATCGATCCCGACGGCGCCGGCGCTGCTCCCGCCGTGACGATCGTCCCCTGTGGTATTCAGGCCGGTTCGGGAACGTTCAACTTCTGGAACCAGGCCACGGGAGCCTCGGCCACCGAGGCGACGGCGACCAGCCAGTGCAACAGCTTGGCCCTCGCTGCCGGCCTCGGCACGACCACTGCTGGGCGTGCCCAGGAGAACGACGGTCCGGCGCTGAGCGCTCGTGGCGATGTGCTCGCAGCCAACGCTGCGTTCACCGGCCAGAACATCCAGGTGATCATCGGCTTCTCGGCTGGGTCGTACATCTCCAAGAGCAACGGTGTGGCCTTCCCGCACCCGAAGGCGGGCGCCGACCAGCTCTTCGGTGGCGCCAATGCCGCCGACGACCGCCAAGTGGGGATCGGCTCGATCGCCGGTGTCAGCCCGGTGGTGGATGTCAATGCGACGCCGCTCGTGCCGAACAGCACCTTCTACGCCAGCTCCACATACGGCCGCAAGATCTACAACGTGCTGTCCACGGATCGCCTGGCCGGCTTCGGTGACGCCGACCTGAAGAATCTGTTCGTCGGCAACACCTCGCAGATCTGTCAGGCGACAAGCACCGTCCAGACCTTCGGCTTCCTGTCGCTCGGTACCGGTTGTGGCGCCGTCGAGCTCGGTGACCTCGTCACCGGCAACACCTGACCCCATCCACTTTCTGAACGAACGCACTGCCACTCACCTTCTTCCTTGAAAGGGAAAAAACTCGCATGAAGCACACATCCTCACGCGCGCGCGCGCTCGCAGGCTTGACGGCGTTCGCCGCCATTGCCTCCGTGGGCCTGATCGTGGACACCGCATCGGCCTTGCCGGCCGGTACCGCACCCACCACGGGCCTGGCCCTGGCCACGCCCTCCGGCACGGCCACCAGCCCGTTCAACCTGACCCTGGCATCGAACGGCCAGACCTTGGCCGGGGGCACCGACACCTGCCCCGGTGACGCCAACGCTGGGTACCGCTGGGCCACCTTCATGGTGCCCCATTCGGTTGATGCCGCCACGCTGGCCTACACCGCAAGTGGCCCGACCCTGCAGGGCGGGTTCACTCAGCCACTGTTCAGCACCAGCAACTCACCGCAGGTCAACAAGGCCCCGGGCCTGAGCGACGGTCTGATCACCCCGATCCCGACCTTCAGCTTCAACACCCTGAGCGGTGCGGGTGCCGCAGTGCCAAACGGTGCCTACGACATCGGCTTCGCGTGCTACACCGGTGGCCAGACGGCCAAGTACTGGGAGACCCCGATTACGATCAGCGCCTCGGCCACCTCCGCCGGCGTGACCACCTTCAACTGGGTGGCCGGCATCGCACCGGATGCCCCGGTGCTGGGTGCGATCACCTCCGGTGACACGACGTGCGCCGGTTCGTTCACCGCACCGCCGTCGACGCCGGCAACCAGTGGCTACACGGTCACCGCCGTTCCT
>JAYTSB010000039.1:0-5297 GCA_043745825.1 Actinomycetota bacterium
TGCCCCAGGCGTTCCAGCGCCCGGACTCCACCCATCTCACCTGGGTGGCCTGCGTTGCCTGGCCGCTGCTGGTGCCCACGGTCATCGAACTCGTGCGGATGCGCGCGCCACGGGCCCACCCGCGCCTGCGCCTGGTCATCAGCGGAGGCTTCCTGGCCGCACTGCTGTTCGTGGTTGCGCCGTTCTTCACATACCGCACGTACCTGCTGTACACGCGGATCACGGTCGGCAACCTGCCGGCGGCCTATCAGGTGCAACGCAACGACCGCACGTTCTACATGGGCGACCTGCCACCGGCGCGGGCAACCCAGGGCGTGATCGACACGCTCGATCGCCTGTCACGCCCCGGCGAGCGCCTCCTGGTGGGCCCGGTGGACCTGCGCCGCACGTGGTACTCGGACACGTTCTTCTACTACATGTTCCCCGAGCTGCCTCCGGCCACGCAGTTCATGGAGATGGATCCGGGCATCGCCGATGCACCCGGCTCGCCGCTGGCCGACGAGGTGGCCAGTTCGGACTGGGTGCTGCTCACCGCGTTCTGGGCGGGTTGGCGCGAACCGAACACGGCGATGAACTTCGGCCCGGATGCGCCGAACGAAGTCGTGCGCTCGCAGTTCTGCCTCGTGCAGAGCTTCGAGAACGATCTCGTCCTGCTCTACCACCGCTGCGACGAGCCGCTCCCCGATCAGTGACCGCGGCGCTCGTCGCGACGCACGACCTCGCCGTGGAGAGCGCGAATCACGCCGAGTGCCGACGAGTCCCACGTGAGCGTGCGCGCCCGGGCAAGTGCGGCCTGGCCCATCCGTTCCCGGCCGGCATCGTCGTCCAGCGCATCGGCGATGGCCGTGCCGAGATGCTCGACCGGCGCAAGCACCCCGGTGACGCCCGCCTGCACGCTGCACCGGTGGCCGCTGATGTCGGTGGCCACAGCCGGCGTGGCGCACGCTGCCGCCTCGGTGAGCGTCAGCCCCCACCCTTCGGCCAATGAGGCGCTGGCCACCAGCCAGGACCGGCGGTACACCGAGAGCAGCGACTCGTTCGTCAACCGGCCGGCGAAGGTGATCCAGCCCTGCGCGCCATGGGCGGCGACGATGCCCTCCAGGCGCTCCAGCTCCGGTCCTTCGCCCACGATCATCAGTTCCATGTCCGGGTGGCGGCGGTGAGCCACCACCGCGGCCTCGATCATCCGGTCGAAGCGCTTCACCGGGGCCAGGCGGCCCACCGCCACCACGAGTGGACGCGCCGAGCGCTCGCCGCCGGGCTGGAAGAACGGCTCCACTCCGTTCGGCACAGCGGTCACCTTGTCCGCGCGGAATCCGAGTGTGAGCAATTCGTCACGCGTCGCGTCGGACGGGGTGAGCATGGTCGTGCGCCGGTAAAAGGGCGGGGCGAGGCGGGCCTCGAGCAACGCACCCATCTGGGCGAGCGGACGCGGCAGGATCTGGCCCCACATCGGGCCGTGCACGTGGTGCAGGAACCCGATTCGCGGCTGACGACACCACACCGGGCTCATGAACGGCACGGCGTTCCAGATCTCCACGAGCGCGTCGTACGGGCCCATCCGGTGCAGCATCTCCGAGGCGATCGTGCGCGGGAAGACACTGATTCGGCTGCCCCGCCGAATCACCCCGTACCCGCTGCGACGCTCCTGCGCATCGAGGCCAACGGCAGCGCTGGTGCGTTGGGTCACGTCGAGGCCGGCATCGGCGAAGCGGGACATGAACTCATGGGCGTGGCGCTCGGAGCCACCGGCATCGCGGTCGGCGAAGTCCCGCCAACCGAGCACGTGGACCCGGCGGACACCGCGCCCGATCATGTCCGCGGCGAGTTCCGACAACGTCGGGTCGTTGGTCATCGACGACCCGGGTTACGCACAGACACGGCACGAGCATACGAACCCGGCCCGCCGGCGCGGCGGCTTTCCGGCGCGCAGCGACGCCGATAGCATCGCGGTTCACATGTCGGCCGTCACCGAGTTCCGCAATTTCTGGCAACGCCGCATGCGCATTCCGGTCGGTGGCGACGGGCTGGTGCTGGACATCGGCAGCGGCGACAAACCGCATTGGCGCGCCGACGTACTGCTCGACTGGCTGCCCGGCAAGGACAGCGCGGCGCAGCGCTCGGGAGCCGAAAGCGCTCGGGTGTCCCGGCCGCTGTTCCACGGCGATGCGGGCGACATGCCGTTCGCGGACGGCGTGTTCGACTACGTGATCTGTTCGCACCTGCTCGAGCACGTGCACGATCCCGGTGCGGTGATCCGGGAGATGATGCGTGTCGGCACGGCCGGTTACATCGAGGTACCGGAAGCGGCAAGCGCAAAGATCATCGACTTTCCCACGCACCTGTGGTGGGTGCGCCTGATCGACGGCGGGCTCGATTTCGAGCCGAAGACGCATCGGGCCTTCGATCCCGAGATCGCCGACTACCTCGCTCGCAGCGGCCTGGAGACACCGGTCAACGACCTGCTCAACAGCCGCCTCGGCCACCGCGTGATATCGCTGCGCTGGACCACCACCATCCCGTACCACGTGCGCGGACCGGTCGACCCGAACATGTTGGTTGAGGCAGCGGCCGCCAACGTGAGCCACGGCGACACGTCGGTACTCGTCGCCACGGCGCTGACTGCGACCGCCGCAGCCATCGATCACCGTCGCCATCCACGCCGGGTAACGTTCAATCAAATCGTCAAACCCGCGCTGCGAACCGAGCCCGACCACGAGCTCACCGACCAGATCTACCGGGTCTGATCGGGGCCGCCGTCTCGGCAACCGGGTCGGCGGTTTGTCGAAGGCCGGGGCGGGGACTTGTCAGCCGAGCGGCAGGCGGCGGAACACGGCGCCGGGCAGGTGGCGCAGGATCGTGAACACGTAGCGCAGGATGCCCGGCGCCCACACCGTTCGCCGCCCGCTGCGCAGGCCCGCCACGGTTGCCTCGGCAACGGCGTCCGGCGTGGAGGCGAACGGAGCCGGCCGCATGCCGGCCGTCATCGCCGAGGTGACGAAACCGGGTCGCACCACGAGCACGCTGGCCCCGCTGCCCACAAGCGAATCTCCCAACCCCTGGGCGAAGCCGTCGAGGCCGGCCTTCGACGAGCCGTAAACGAAGTTGGACGCACGCACGCGCTCGCCCGCCACGCTGGAGAGCACCACGAGGTGGCCGTGTCCCTGCCGGCGCAACTGTGCCGCAACCGAAAGCCCGCTGCTCACCCCACCCGTGTAGTTCACCGTGACCGCTGCGACCGCGGCCGCCGGATCAGCGTCGAAGTCGGACTGCTCGCCGAGCACACCGAAGGCCATGATCACCACGTCGAGATCACCGACCTCGCCCACCAGATCGGTCACGAACTCCACGTGAGCGCCCGTGTCGGCCGCGTCGAACGTGCAGGTGCGCACCTCCACGCCGCGGGCCGCGAGGTCGGTGAGGCGGTCGTCCACATCGTCCGGGCGACGGCACGCCAGCACCACCGTGCGCAGCATCGGCGAGGCGAGGCGACGCACGATGGCCACGCCGATGTCGCTGGTGCCGCCGAGCAGCACGATGGTCTGTGGTTCGCCGAACGAGTTCTGCATATGGGTTCTCCGCGTTTCGAGTGGCGTCGTGTGCCAGGCGTATCGAGTCAGGCGTCTCGTGTCAGGTATCGAGCAGGCCGAGGCGACGGGCGAGGTCACTCTGCCAGACGCCGTCGGGGTCGACCGCATTGCGGATGGCCTGCCACTCAGCCAGGCGCGGGTAACCCCTGCGGATCGCCTCGGGCGTGGTGTGCGAGTCCTTGGCCATGTAGTGGCGACCACCGGAATCGAGGACGAGCTCGTCGAGCTCGTGCAGCATCGAGCTGAGCTCATGCGTACCGGCGGGGATGTCCAGCGTCAGGGTCCAACCGGGCGCCGGAAAGCTGAGCGGCGCCTGGCTGGCCGCACCGAATCGCTTCAGCACCGTCACGAAGCTTGCCGCCCCTGAGGTTGCGAGCCGCTCGATGACCCGACGCAGCGCATGCTCCTGACCGAAGGGCACCAGGATCTGGTACTGCACGAAGCCGTGCGGCCCGTAGGCGCGGTTCCAGTTGCCGATCATGTCGAGCGGGTGGAAGTACTTCGGGATCGACTGGATGTCGCCGACGCTGTGCTTGGGCGCCTTGCGGAACCACAGCTCGTTGAACCCCTTGATCGTCACCCGGTTGAGCGCGCTCATCGGGAAGATGGGCGGCACACCGGCGATGATGCGGGCGCGGTACGCCAAGGGATGGTCGCGATCGCGACCATCGAGCTGCCCGAGCCGGGCGTGGTCGCCACGCGACAGCACGCTGCGCCCGAGATGCTTGCCCTTGGCCATCAGATCGATCCATGCCACGGCATAGCGGTAGCGGTGGTCGCCCTCCTCCATCAGCGCCAGGACCGACTCCAGATCGGTGACGCGCATGGTGTCCACGACGCAACGGCTGGACTCCACCGGCAGCAGCCGGATGGTGGCGTCCAGCACCACGCCGGTGAGACCCATCCCACCGATGGTCGCCCAGAACAGCTCGGGCCGCTCGGTGGGGCTGATCGTGGCGATGGATCCGTCGGCGATCAGGAGCCGCATCGAGCGCACATGGTTACCGAACGAGCCTTCACCGTGGTGGTTCTTGCCGTGAATGTCGCTGGCGATCGCGCCGCCGATGGTGACGAACCGAGTTCCCGCCGTCACCGGGACGAAGTACCCCTTCGGAACGATGACGCGCAGCAGGTCGTCGATGCTCACGCCAGCACCGACCGTGATCTCGTGCGTGGCAGGGTCGAGGACTGCATCAGTGGCAGCACCAGCAAGGCGCACGACCAGCCCCCCACCGTTCTGGGCGGCGTCGCCGTACGAACGCCCCAGGCCGCGCACGAGCGCGCCACGCGTTGTCACGTCCGTGAGCGCGTCAGCGAGGCGGTTGGATTCCACCGTGACGACACGGGCCGTGCTCGGTGCGGTGCGGCCCCAACCGGTGAGACGGGTCAGGCCGGAGCTCGTGGCACCCATTCAGTACGGCCATTCCGGGACCGGGCGGCCGAGCTTGCGCAGCAATGCGCCGAGGCGCAGCGTGAGCAGCAACTTCAGAGCGAGGTTCTTGGCGAACCACGGCAGCTGGGCCATCTGGTGCAGCGCGTTCACGACGCGGCTGCGGCTGCTGCCGTCGAGGTCGGCGTGGTAGATGGTCATCGAGCGGGCCCGCCCGACGTAGCGGAAACGGCGGCCGAACATCAGCTCCTTGATGATCGCCAGCGTGACCCCGACGGAGGAGAACGAGTCGTGGATGAGCAGCGTGCCGCCCGGAC
>JAYTSB010000040.1:0-4402 GCA_043745825.1 Actinomycetota bacterium
CACACCTGCACGCTGGGCGACATCGACGATCGAGGCCTTGGCCATCGGTCAGCCCCCGCGCAGCAGGATGACCGTCGCTTCGGGCTGCACGAGCACCGAGCCGGCCTCGATGACCGCACCGTCGCGAACGCTCTCGAACTCCACGGCAACGTCCGTCGAGGCGGCATAGCGGTACGGCTGGTCCCCGAAGTTGGCAACGACCACGAGCGGACCACGTTCGACCACGAGCACCGCATCCTCGCGAGCGACCAGACGCATGGGCTCCTGGAATGCAGCACGCAAGCGCTTGCGCAGCCGGATCAGATCCCGGTATCGAGACCACGTGGAGCCGGGTTGGTTGACCTGGAACTCGACGGTCAGGTGTCGGGGCAGGTCCTCGGTCTCCAGCCACGTGGTGGTAGCGGTGGAGAACCCGTTGTGGAGCGAGTCGTCCCAGGGCATGCCGCCACGGGCCACGTCGCGTCCCCACCCTCCGCCGTTGCGGCCGCTCATCGGATCCTCGATTGCGCCGGTGACGACGGCATCAGGCAGCCCGAGCTCCTCACCCTGATAGATGAACGTCATCCCGTCGAGGCCCACCATCAGTGACGTGAGCGCAAGTGTGCGGCGCAGGCCGACCTCGCCACCACCGAATCGGGAGACGGCACGCGCCTGATCGTGGTTCGACACCTCCCACGCCGCCCCCCCATTGGCCGCCTCGAGGTACTCGACGAGATCGTCGATCTGCCGATTCGGGTTCCACTCCGTGAGTCCGATCTTGAGCACGAAGCCGAGGTCCAGCGCGTCGCGGGTGCCGACGTACGCGCCATAGCGCTCGATCTCGCGAGTGTCCATCTCGCCCAGCAGCACGGCGCCGTACGGCGCCACAACACGTCGCCACTTGCGGAACACGTCGACGGTGTCGATCTGGTGCAGGTCGTACCGGTGATCGAAGGACATGAACACATCGGTCGGGTGCATTCCCGGCTCCACCGGCTGCAACAGTGGGTTGTCGGGGAACTCGGGGTGCTTCATCAGCCCATGGGCCACATCGACGCGGAAGCCGTCCGCGCCACGCTCGCACCAGAATCGCAGGATCTTCGCGAACTCCTCCAACACCGTCGGGTTGGTCCAGTTGAGATCGGGCTGCTCGGGCAGGAACAGGTGGCAGTAGTACGCCCCGGTACCGGCCGGATCGAGCGTCCACGCTGGACCGCCGAAGTGACTGACCCAGTTGTTCGGCGGTCCACCGTCGGCGCCGGCAGGCCGGAACAGGTAGTAGTCGCGATATGGGCTGTTCACGTCGGTGATGGCCGCCTGGAACCAGCGGTGGTGCGACGACGTGTGGTTGGGGACGATGTCGACGAAGATCTTCAGGCCGATGCGGTGGGCTTGCGCGATCAAGGCATCGATGTCGGCCAACGTGCCGAACTGCGGGTCCACGTCGACATAGTCGGCCACGTCGTAGCCGTGGTCGTAGCCGGGACTGGGGAAGAAGGGCGTGAGCCACACCGCGTCCACGCCGAGGTCTGCCAGGTACTCCAACTTCGCCGTGACGCCGGCAAGGTCGCCCACCCCGTCACCGTTGGTGTCGAGGAACGACCGGATGTACACCTCGTACCCCACTGCGTTGCGCCACCACTCAGGATCGCTGGCCGACCCCAGGTCGCGCATGCCGTCGTTCTCGGGAAGCGTTTGCATAGAGCGGCGACATTACCCCTCTCGCCCGACGCTTGCACAGACGCTTGCCACAATCGAGGGAGCCGCTGCCGGGCAGCGTCAGTAGATTGTGGGCATGTCCATCACCCCTGACACCAAGAACTGGACCTGGGTGCTCGGGCAGGTGTGTCCCGAGTGCGGTTTCGACGCAGGGTCATTCGATCCCGCCACCATGTCGTCTGCTGTTCGGGCCAACGCCGCCGAGTGGTTAGCGGTGCTCGCCGATCCTCGGGTCCGCGACCGGCCGGCTCCGGACATCTGGTCGGCACTGGAGTACAGCTGTCACATTCGCGACGTGTTCGTGCTGTTCAACGAACGCCTGCGGCTGATGTTGGAGAACGACAACCCCACGTACCAGAACTGGGACCAGGATGCGACGGCCGTCAGCGAGCGCTACGGCGATCAGGACCCCGCCGATGTGATCCCGGCGCTGGCGCACGCTGCCGGGGAGCTGGCCGACCGGTTCGCCACGGTGTCGGGCGATCAGTGGTCGCGTCGCGGCACACGCAGCGACGGCGCCAAGTTCACCGTGCACTCCTTCGCCCACTACCTGATCCACGACCCGGTGCATCACCTGCATGATGTGCGCCAAGGCTTCTCCGCCCTTGCCGCCGCCGCGGCCGGCTGATGGCCCGTTCCACTCGGGGTCGCGCCGGCCTGCTCGCCATTGCGATGCTCACCGCCGGGTCGTGCTCCAGTGCCACCGATGGCACTGCCTCGTCGGCAACGACGACGAGTGCTCCGGCCACGCAAACGCCCACCACCCAAACGGCCACCCCAGTCGTGACCACCGTGCCCGCCACGACGGGACCCGCTGTGACCGACGCGGCGACCACGGAGCCCGCTGTCAGGGAGCCAGCCACGACAGAACCGGCACCGGCCGGGCCGCTGACCATCCAGCAGCTGCTCGACCTCGGCCGACCGATCGTGCTCGCTCACGCCGCAGGCGAGGACCAGCACCCGCATTCCACCCCGTACGGCTACGCCGAGAGCGACAACGCCGGCGTCGACATGCTCGACTTCGACGTGCAGCTCACCCGCGATGGCGTCTTGGTGGTGCAGCACGACGACAACACCGGCCGCACCACCAACGCCGACCTCGTCGTTGCGGACACCGACTACGCCCATCTCGCCGCGCTGGACAACGCCTACTGGTTCACCGCCGACTGCACGTGCACGGGGCAGCCGGATGCGGCGTACACGCTGCGCGGCGTGCGCACCGGCGACACGCCTCCGCCTGCCGGCTACACGCCGGAGGACTTCATCATTCCTCGCTTCCGCGACATCGCCACCCGGTTCGCCGACCTACCGGTGAACATCGAGATCAAGGGAAGCGGCGCCCCGGCTGTGGCGGCCGCGACCGAGCTCGCCAAGGAGCTCACCGACCTCGACCTGCTCGACAACGCGGTGGTCACCTCCTTCGACGACGCGGTCGTGGACGCGTTCCACGCCATGGCTCCCACCGTGGAGGTCACCCCCGGACTCGGTTTGTCGTCGGCCTGGATCCTGAACGGCACACCGTTGCCGGAGGGAATGCGCATCCTGCAGCTGCCCCCGGTCTTCCAGGACATCCAGGTCCTGACCCCGCAGACGATCGGCGACTCGCATACGGCCGGTTATGTGATCTGGGTCTGGCCAAACGATCGCATCTGGGAGAACCCGGATGGCTACGCGAAGCTGCTGGCGATGGGGCTCGACGGGCTCAACATCAACGTCCCCGATCAGGGCGTGCAGGCGGTGCGCAACTTCAGCGGGTGACGGTGGCCTGCTTCTGCAGCATCCCCACGCACTTCGCCGCCGGCGACCAGCCGTGGGCGTCGAGCAGCTTGCCGAGGGCATGACTCAGGTTGCGCACGTCAGCCGAGGAGAGGTTGGCAGAGAACGACTCGGCCAACACCCGGCTGAACAGCTTCTGGCTCACCTCCAGCGCGGCCAAGCCCTTCGCCGTGAGACGGGCGAACGTTGCCCGGCGGTCCTGCGGGAACGTGACCCGTTCCATCAATCCGTCTGCTTCCAGCTTGCCGACCAGCCGGGTGACCCCGCTCTTGGAGATCACCAGCGTTCGCGCCACATGACCCATCTGCAACATGCCCCCGGCGGTGAGCAGCTCCACGAGCACGTCGTGCTCGGCCAAGGACAGGCCGACCTCGGCGCGCAATGCGCTGTCCAGCCGGTCGGCGAGGAGATCATGGGCCCGGCTCAACGCCACCCAGGCCTGGATCTCCTCTGCTCCGCACATGGTCACGTGCTCAGCCTAGCGATTCCGAGGTTGACACGTGAACCATTCCGTGAGTCCCACCGCGCTTGATGCGCTTCTGTGTGAGGACATTGGTCGAGTTCAGGCGGCTGGCTCGTCGACCTCGACCGGCGACTTTGCGCCGATTGCCTCCAGCACACCGCGCGTCCCGTCCACGCTCACCGACACGCGCTGTCCGGGGGCGAGGTGCGTGGCTGAGGAGCTGCCGAGGTGGGCGTGGACGAGGGTGTCCAGCACGTCGAGGCGGACGCCCACCACCGTGGACGCACCCTGGAAGGTGGTGGCGGTGACGGTGCCACTCAGACCGGCGTCACCGGCGCCCCCGATGGACACGTCCTCCGGGCGCACCAGGAACAGCACCGACTCGCCGACGGAACGGGTGGCGGCACTGGGCGTGATGATGGTCTGTCCGGCGACGTCCACCGCGTCGTTGCCGCGAACCACGGC
>JAYTSB010000041.1:0-2900 GCA_043745825.1 Actinomycetota bacterium
ACGTCGGTGTTCAACGGATCGACCTTGCTCCCCTTCGCAGGTGCCGTCGCAGCGAGTCCGGCGACGCCGCCTGTGTAGGCAACGACCGGCGGATCGGTCAGCTGGACAACGTAGAGGGCCGTGGCCTTCGAGGCCGGCGAGCCCGCGGGTGCCGTTCCCCTCGAACGCATGGTGGCACTGGCTGGTGCAGCTGCACCGGTCGCAAGTGCTGCGACGCAGCCGATGGCTGCCAACCACCGGGCCCGGCCCGTGGTACGGGGTCATGTGATGGACATCAGGTTCTCCTCAGCTCGCCGGATCCCGCCGCAGCTCTCGGATTTCCAAGAAGGTAACACACTGGAACAGACCTTCCGACCACCAGTCGGGACCGACTCCTACCCACCTAACGTGGGCTCGATCGGCGCGGGGAACGGTCGGCGTTACACGAGCAGTGACTGATCGGGCAGATCGAACCAGCGCAGGTGCTCGAACTCCGCAGAGAGCGCCCCGGCATGTGGTTCCGTCGGCTCCCAGGACGCTGCCGCAGCAAACAGCTCACGGGCGCTCTGGAGATGACCGGCGAGCGCATCCTCACCCGCACGGGCGATGTCGACTGGCGGACGGATCAGCTCGCCGGTAGCGGGATCGTAGGAGAGCTGGGAGAGTCGAAGCGGCGGTTCGACCGGGCCGTGCTCGTGGCGCCACAGGCCGCTGGAGGGGTTGAAGCGGTACTGCGGCAGCAGCTTCCAACCGTGCTCGGCGACGAGGCCCACGGCTTCGACGAGGTACTGGAACACCGTCTCGGAGATGAAGTAGTTGAAGCTGACGCGTGTCCAGCCCGGCTTGATGCCCTCGCACCCGAGCGTGATCTCGTGCTCGAACTCGTGCGAGCGCTCGATGTCGATGCCGAGCAGGCGGTGCCCATAGGGCCCCGCACAAGAGCACCCACCGCGGGACTGGATGCCGAACAGATCGCTCAACACGGCCACAACGAAGTTGTGGTGGAGATACCGGCCGCCGGGGCGCTTCACCACGAACGACAGGATCGACAGGCGCTCCGAGCGCGTGTTGCCCAGTACGTGAATGGCCGGGTTGGCGGACCATGCCTGCACGGCGCGACGCCAGTAGGACTCCTCGTGGGCGCGGATCGTGGACACGCCGACGGCCTGTTTGAGCTGGAACACCAGACCGGCGCGGATCGACTCGATGATCGCCGGCGTGCCGCCTTCCTCGCGATGCACCGGGTCGTCGAGGTAGCGATGCTCGGTGGGGTTGACGTAGGCCACGGTGCCGCCGCCCACGACATCGGGCACACGGTTGTGCAGCAATTCGCGTCGCACCACGAGCACGCCGGGAGTACCGGGACCGCCCACGAACTTGTGGGGGCTGAGGAACAGAGCGTCCTTGTTCGCCAACGGGTGTTCTGCACACGACGGATACATCTCGATGTCCACGTACGGTCCGGCGCAGGCGAAGTCCCAGAAGGACAGTGCACCGTGGCGGTGCAGCACGTCGGCGATGGCGCAGGTGTTCGACACGATGCCGGTCACGTTCGATGCCGCCGAGAACGAGCCGATCTTCAGCGGCCGGTCGGCGTGCTCGATCAGTTCCTGCTCCAGGCGAGTGAGATCGATGTGCCCGTCGGCGTCCTCGGGGATCACCACGACGTCCGCGATCGATTCCCGCCAGGGCAGTTCGTTGGAGTGATGCTCGAACGGGCCGACGAAGACGATCGGCCGCTGGTCGGCCGGGATCTGATCGGTGAGGTGATAGCGATCGTCGAGGTCGGCCGGCACGCGCAGGTTCATGATGCCGACGAGCTTGTTGATCGCCCCGGTCGCGCCGGACCCGGTGAAGATCACGCAGGTTTCGTCGTCGCCGCCGACGGCCTCGCGGATGATTCGCCGTGCGTCCTCGCGCAGTCTCGTGGTCTGCAAGCCGGTGCCCGAGGACTCGGTATGGGTGTTGGCATAGCGTGGGAGGACCTCGTCACGGATGAAATCCTCGATGAACGTGAGCGCACGACCGGACGCGGTGTAGTCGGCGTATGTGATCCGGTGCGGACCGTACGGTCCGTCCATCACCTGGTCGTCGCCGATCACCGACTCACGGATGCGCCGCAGCAGAGGCGTCTCGCTGGGGGTGCTCACGCCGTGGACGCTACCGCTGCCGGGGCAGGGTTCGATGCCGCGCCCGGTCGCTGACAGGGATGCTGACGCCCGGGCCGGCGGAGACAGCGGTCACGGGTCTCGGTGCGCGGCGGTGTACGCAGCGCTGATGTCCGGACGGATCCGACCGCGATCCGAGACCTCAAGACCCTTGGCCTTGGCCCACGCCCGCACCTCGGCGGCAGAAGGTAGGGCCGGCGGCACCGCACCCGCGGCGGGCAGCTCGTCGGTGCGCCGGTCGCCGTGCGTGTGATCGTGTTGGTGAGCGACGGCTGCGCCGAGGTAGCGGTAGGTCCACTCCTGCGCCAGCAGACGTGTCTCGCAGAACACGATGGGAACCGCCGGGAACCTCACCTGCGCCTCTGCGAGACCTTCGGCCACCAAGGAGGGACGGACTCGTGTCAGCTTGAACACGGAGGACCACCGGTCCTCCACCACGACGGCGGCGCGCGGGAGTGCAGCGAGGTCGGCGAGCAGGTAGCGGAGCTTGCCCGACGTGAGGGTGGCGACGAGATCGGCCAAGCTCTTGCGCTCCACCGCGGCAATGATCCGATCGTCGACGGTGACCGCGTAGTCGCCCGCCGGCAGGGATTGACGTTCGGTCGTGGCCTGCTGCCGATCGAACTTCCAGGCGTAGCGCTCGTGCGAGTCGACCAGGATGTGGAGCACGCGGCCGGCGGCCCGGGCAGTGGGTGCCTGCACACCGGGCCGGGCCTGCTTGGAGGTACGTGCGCTCTGCCAGAAGATGACCTC
>JAYTSB010000042.1:0-8547 GCA_043745825.1 Actinomycetota bacterium
CGTTGCTGACGTCGTCCTCGCACATGCTCTGCAGTACCTCGCGCGACATCGGCCCGCAGATGTTGATGACCGACCGGGCCGAGGTCAGGTCGCGCACGATGACGCTGCCGTCGGTGGGGGAGTTGGCGCGGATCCAGCCCATGTCGTGCGCACCGAACGCAGCGCCAGTGACCACGTACCACGAGTCGGGCGCAGTGCGCGCCATCGTGAGGTCGCACTCGATGCCGCCGCGCTCGTTGCACAACTGCGTGTACGTGACCGTGCCGACCGGCTTGTCCATGTTCGCAACGGACAGCCACTGCACCGCGTCCAGCGCGCCCGGGCCGGTGATCTCGAACTTGGCGAACGACGTCTGGTCGATGAGGGCGACGCGTTCGCGCACGGCACGGGCCTCCGCGCCGACGTGATCGAACCAGTTCGGCTTCGCGAACGACGGCTGGTCCACGGCTTCCACGCCCGCCGGTGCAAACCAGTTTGGCCGCTCCCATCCACCGCGTGAGCCGAACACGGCGCGCCGACCGTCCAGCATGCCGTGCAGGGGACTGCGGCGGATGCCGCGTGACGTCTCGTGTTCGGAGCCGGGCGCGCTCAGTTTGTAGTGGTGTCCGTAGAGCTCGACGGCGCGCGGGTACATGAACTGGCGGGTGGTGTGGTGGAAGGCGAACCGGCGAACGTCGAGCGGCCAGAGGTCCAGCGACGGTCGTCCCTCCAGCATCCACTCGGCCATCATCTTTCCGGCGCCCCCGCCCGCAGCGATGCCGTACAGGAACCCGGTGGCGACGAAGAAGTTGTCCAACTCCGGGGTGCGGCCCATCACGAAGTCGGCGTCGGCGGAGTAGGGGATCGGCCCGTTGACGACGGTGCGGATGCCCGCCCGTTCGATCACCGGCGTGCGTTTCGCGGCCAACACGGCGAGCTGCTCGAAGCGGTCGAGGTTGGGGTCGATCAGCTGACGCTGGAACGGCACGGGGATGCCCGCCTCACCGAACGGCAGCGTGTTCGGCTCGTACCCGCCGACGAGCAGACCCTGGCCGTCGGGCTTGTAGTACACGAGGTGGTCGGGGTCGCGCAGCGTGGGCATCGCCCGGATCTCGCTGGCCGGCATCTCCGTGATCGGCCCGGTCAGCACGTACTGGTGCTCGACCGCGATCGCGGGCACGCGGGCGCCCGCCATCCGGCCGATCTCGAGGCCCCACATGCCGGCCGCGTTGACCACCATCTCGCACTCGATCTCGCCGCGCTCGGTGCTGACCTTGGTGATGCGCCGGCCGTCGACGGTGATGGATGTGACCTTGGTGTTCTCGATGATCTGCGCACCGCGCCGGCGGGCACCCTTGGCGATGGCCTGGGTGACACTGGCGGGATCGATGTAGCCGTCCGTCGGCAAGAACGCCGCAGCGAGGACGTCTTCGGTGGACATCAGCGGGAACAACGCCTGGGCCTGATCGGGGCTGATGATGTCCATCGGCAGTCCGAAGCTCTTCGCCATCGTCGCCAACCGACGCAGCTCCAGGACCCGATCAGGCGAGCAGGCCAAACGGAGGCTGCCCACCTGGTGCCAGTCCACCGCCTGCCCGGTCTCGGCCTCCAGCCCGCTGTACATCTCGACGCTGTGCTCCAGCATCCGGGTCACGTTGCGCGACGAGCGCAGCTGCCCCACGAGCCCAGCAGCGTGCCACGTCGCGCCGTCGGTCAGATGGTGCTGCTCCAACAGCACGACGTCCGTCTCGCCCATCTTGGTGAGGTGATAGGCGATGCTGCAGCCGAGGATGCCGCCGCCGATGATGACGATGCGGGCGCGTGAGGGCAACGGGACGAGTGGGATGTCGCTCACGGCGAGGATCTCCTAGATCTTGATCCGGGTCATGCCCGGGTCGTACAGGGGGCGCAGCGACACTGCGGCCGGGACCCGCTCGGTCGCGACCTCCAGCTCGTAGGTGCCGTCGCGGACGAAATCCGCGGTCACGCCGTGCGGGTTGCGGATGTAGCCGTAACCGATGGCGCGGTCGATGGTGTACCCGAAGCCGCCGCTCGTCAGCCAGCCGACGCGCTCGCCGTCGCGGTAGATCGTCTCCCGGCCGAGCAGAACGACCGACGGATCCACCGTGAACGCAGCGAGCATCTTGCGCACGCCCTCCGCAGCTTGGGCTTCCATTGCCCCGCGCCCTTTGAACGCGACGTCGGTCTTCAGCTTCACTGCCCAGCCGAGGCCGGACTCCAACGGCGTGTGGTCGGCGCCGATGTCGCTGCCCCAGGCGCGGTAGCCCTTCTCCAGCCGGCAGCTCTCGATCGCGCGGTAGCCGGCGTTGACGAGGCCGTGCGGGTCGCCGGCCGCCATGAGCGTGTCGTAGACGTTTGTCGCGTACTCGACCGGTAGGTGCAGCTCCCACCCGAGCTCGCCCACATAGGTGACGCGCAGTGCACGCACCGGACAGCCGGCGATGCCGATGACTTGCTGGGTGCCGAACGGAAACGCGGCGTGGCTGACATCGGCGTTGGTCACGCTCTGCAGGATGGTGCGGGCGTTCGGGCCGAACAGCGACAGCACGGAGTACGCCGAGGTGACGTCGAACAGTTGGGCGTTCGAACCGGCCGGGATGTTGCGCTGGATCCAGTCGAAGTCGTGCGTCGCGAACCCGGTGCCGGTCACGATGTAGAACTCGTCGAGCGCGACGCGGCACACGGTGAGATCGCACTGGATGCCGCCACGGTCGTCGAGCATCTGCGTGTACGTCAGCGCGCCGACCGGCCTGTCCACGTCGTTTGCGCAGATCCAGTTCAGTGCGGCGAGGGCGTCCGGGCCCTTCAGCGCGAACTTGGCGAACGACGTCTGGTCGAACAGTGCCGCCGTCTTGCGCACAGCACGGTGCTCTCGACCCACCGCTGCAAACCAGTTCGGGCGCTCAAAGGTGTACACGTCGTGCGGGGTCTCACCGATGCTCGCGTCGGCGAACCAGTTCGGCCGCTCCCAGCCCAGCTTCTCGCCGAAGCAGGCGCCGGCGGCCTCCAGGCGTGAATACAGCGGCGACGTGCGGCAGGGCCGGCCGCTGTCGTGCTCCTCGCTCGGCCAGGCCATGGTGTAGTGCTTGGCGTAGGCCTCGAGCGTGCGCGTGCGTACCCAGTCGGTGTCCTGGTGCGGGCGACCGAAGCGGCGGATGTCCACCACCCACAGGTCGTAGGGCGGCACGCCCTGATGCACCCACTCGGCCAGGGCCATGCCGGCGCCGCCGCCTGCCGCGATGCCGAACGCGTTGAAGCCCGCGCCGACGAAGAAGTTCTTCAGCTCCGGTGCCTCGCCGAGGATGAAGTTGCCGTCCGGGGTGAAGCTCTCCGGCCCGTTGATCAGTTCGTTCACGCCTGCGGTCTGCAGCGCCGGCACACGACCCATCGCCAGCTCCATGATCGGCGCGAAGTGATCGAAGTCCGGCTCGAGGAGCTGGAACTGGAACGGGGTGGGGATGCCTCCAACGGCCCAGGGCACGGGGTTCGGTTCGTAGCCGCCCATCACCAGACCGCCGACTTCTTCCTTGTAGTAGGTGAGCCGGTCCGGGTCGCGCAGGGTGGGCAGGCTGCGGGTGACGCCGTCGATCTGGGCGGTGATCACGTACTGGTGCTCGACGGACACGAGCGGGACGTTCACACCAACCCGAGCGGCGAGCTCACGCGTCCACTGGCCTGCGCACACCACCACCTTCTCGCACTCGATTCGGCCATGTTGGGTGACGACTGCGGTGATCACGCCGTCGATGACCTCCACGCTCACCACCTCGGTGTCCTCGAGGATCGTCGCGCCGGCCATGCGGGCACCGCGTGCAAGCGCTTGGGTGATGTCCGACGGGTTGGCCTGGCCGTCCGTGGGCAGAAACGCCGCGCCCACGACATCGTCCACCTGCATCAGTGGCCACAGCTCCTGGGCCTCGCGCGGTGACAGCAGGTGCATCTCCAGCCCGAACGACTTGGCTGTGGTGGCCTGCCGCTTGACCTCGTTCCAACGCTCGTGGTTGCACGCCAGGCGCAGGCCGCCGTTCATCTTCCAGCCCGTGCCCAGCCCGGTCTCGGCCTCGAGCCGGTTGTAGAGGTCCACGGAGTAGCCGAGCAGCTGAGTGATGTTTGCGCTCGTGCGGAGCTGGCCCACCAGGCCGGCTGCGTGGAACGTGGATCCCGAGGTCAGCTTGTGGCGCTCGATCAGCACCGTGTCCGTCCAGCCGAGCTTGGCGAGGTGGTACGCCGTCGAGCAGCCGACGATGCCGCCGCCGATCACCACGGCCCGGGCCGACGTTGGTTGCTCTGTCATCGTGGTGCCCCTTCGCGCTCGCCGCGACAGTAGTTCCTCAAAACGACACAAACCAACAGATCTGGCGTTTTGCATCGCTTTCCGGGCGGCGGTCCGCGAAGATGGCCATGTGGCCCGCTATCACGACGAGGTGATGAACGCAGTCGGCCTGCGCGGCACCGTGTCCGTCGCCGAGCTGGCCGCGTTGCTCGACGTCTCCGAACAGACCGTGCGCCGCATCGTCAAGCCGATGGTTGCGCGCGGCGACGTGGAGAAGGTTCACGGTGCGATCGTGGCAACAAACCGCACGGGCAGCGCCGCGTCGCTCGGTCAGGCCCCGTTCCTCACGCGCATGAACGTGAACCAGCGCGCCAAGGTGGCGATCGCCACGGAGGTCGCGGCAATGATCAACGACGGTGACACCATCGCCCTCGACACGGGTTCCACAACGGGCTTCATCGCCCAGGCGCTGCGCCAGCATCGTGGCTTGACCGTGGTGACGAACTCCTCGTTCATCGCCACCAGCCTGGCCACCATCCCCGGCAACCGCGTGCACATGGCGGGTGTCGAGTTGCGCAACCACGACGGCGCGTCGTTCGATCGGTCCGCGTTCGCCGTGGTGGCCGCGATGCGGGTGCGCTGGGCGATCCTGTCCACCTCAGCCGTGGACCGCCGGCGCGGCTGCATGGTGCACGAGCTGTGCGAGGCGGAGATGTCCGCGACGATGGGCGACATCGCGGACACGCGGATCGTCGCCGTCGATCACACCAAGTTCGACACGAGCGGCCTTGTGGCGCTGGCGCCGCTGCGCGCCGGCGATGTGGTGGTCACCGACTTGCGCCCGCCGCGGGGCTTCGGCCGATCCCTGACGCCTGCGGTCGTGAGGATCGCGTCCGAGCGTTGAGCGGATCTGCCCGGCGGGTGACTCGATAGTCAAGTTTCTCTGATGTCGTGCCGATGCGTGTGTGCAGCTGATCGTCGGTTGTCGGGGCGAAGTACTCATGCGAGGTCGCGATGTCGAGACGAGGATGGGCCTGCGCGGCCTCAACGGTGCTGGCAATCGGTGCAGGGGTGGCGTTACGGCCTGCACCGACCCAAGCAACTCCCGCGACGGTCACGGTGACCACCTTGCAGGACGTCGTCGACGCGGGGGATGGACTCACATCGTTGCGTGAAGCCGTGTCGGGAGTGACGGCGGGCACGATCATCGACTTCGCGCCGTCGCTGTTCACCAGTGGCGCGCAGGCGCTGCACCTCACGAGCCAGATCAGCCTCGCCGGCGTCGAGATCCACGGTCCCGGCCGGCAACTGCTCACGATCGCTGGGTCGAGCACAACGCTCGACGTCACGAGTTACTCGGTCAGCTCGAACATCGCGACGTTCACGACGTCGTCACCCGTGCCATACAGCGTTGGTTCGGTCGTCGGCGTGCGTCGCGTTGCGGACCTGAACGGCTTCGCCGCGATCACCGCAGTGGCTGGCAACACGTTTTCGATATCGCGCGCCCACGCCGATGTCGCGCCGACGAGCGTCGCCGGCCAGGCGACCGGCACGATCGGTTCGGCGTACCGAGCGTTCTACGTGAACGGCAACGGCAACAACTCGACCGTGAAGGACGTGACGGTCGACTCGTTCATGGCCGAGCGGGCTGGGGCCTTCTACAGCGGCGGCGGCGCACGCGTCACGGTCGTGAACGTGACGATGTCCCACAACGTCGGCTACGGCAACTACTGCGGTGGCGCAATGAAGGCCGACCGCGGCTACTTCGTCATCCAGGGGTCGACGTTCGACTCGAACTTCGCGAAGTGCGGTGGCGCGATCTTGATGGGTGACGGCAACGGCACCACGATGTCGATCACCAACTCGACCTTCACGGACAATGTGACCGTGTCAGGCAGCGCCGTCCAGTCATTTCTCCCGACGAGTGTCGACCAGACTTCCATCTCGGGGTCGGTCGACGCCTCCGGGAACCCCGTGCTCGGCCTCTCCCTCGGCGGCTTGGGCATGCCCGGGAGCGTCACGAACTCGTCGATCGCCGATCAGGTGAGCGTCGCCAACTCGAGCAGCGTCCTGTTGGACCACTCGTCGTTCAGTTCCGGGGTGGCCCTCCAGGGCACGTTCGCAACGATCACCAACAGCCAGCTCGGTCGTTGCTCTCGTGACAGCACCGTTGGCATTGGCGACACCACGGGCAGCACATTCGGAGATCCCGACCAGTGTCGTGTGGCGACAGGACCGGGCGCCACCGTCGCCAGCTACTTCCGCACGGGCGGCCTGCTGACGGTCAATACGATCGGTGCCGAGCCGTTCTCGATCGGAAACACGGTCAGGATCTGTGGAGTTCAAGCCCTCGCCCTGCAGGCCTGGCAATGGTGTTCGTTGACCGGCCAGGTGAGCTCGACGACCGCCACGTCGTTCACCATCGCCGACTCACGCGCCGACTCCGGCAGTGCGGGGGCACCGCTCGCGCCGATGTCCGAGTCGACGCGGGCTGCGGTGGCGTTCATCGATGGACCCGCACCTGCAGCGACCGTCGTCACGACCACCACGACGAGCACCACGACAACGACTACGACAACGGCTCCGACAACGGCTCCGACGACAACGAGCACCACGACTGCTCCTGCGACGAGCACCACGACTGCTCCTGCGACGAGCACCACGAGCGCCACGAGCACGACGAGCACGACGAGCACGACGACCACGACGACGAGCGAGGTGCCGACCACAACGATCGCCGCGGCGGCCACCACTTCGACATCGAACCCGGCACCGTCGTCGACGGTGTTCGGCGGATTCGGTACCGAACTCGGCTCGGCACAGGCCTCGTCCGTCGTTTCGCAAGGGGGTTTCATTGATGTCGTAGGTTCCGGCTACATGCCGGGTGCGAGCGTGCAGGTCGTTCTGCACTCGACACCCGTGCTGCTGGCGGTCCTCACCGCCGATGCCTCTGGCAACATCGCTGCGCACGTGAGCGTTCCGGCCGATGCGGCGATCGGGGCTCACACCGTGGAACTCGTTGGTCAAGACGCGTCCGGCGCCGTCACGACGGTGGCGATGCCATTGACCGTCGTCGCCGGCGGCCTCCTGCCCGCGACCGGCGCCGAACTCGGCCCGTGGTCGTTGGCTGCGGTGTTCCTGTTCGCCGGCACGATCGTGCTCTGGATCCGCCGACGCCCGCTTGAGTCCGGGGGCGTCACGGTCTGACCGCTCTCCCCCTCAGCCGATCTGTTACGGGACCAGCGCTACACCTGGACCGTCGGAGACCGTCAGGATGCGGGTCGGCAGCACGGGTTCGCCCCTCGGCGAGCGCCAGCCCCTCCCACGGCAGTGTGCGCAAGGTGTCGCGAAAGCGGGCGCGGGCGGCGCCCAGCGGCTCGTTGCCGGCCTCGGTGCGCACGCCATCGCACATCAGCGCGACATCGATACGGCGCGCGCCGGGTTCGGTCGCGGTCATGGAGGTGATGGCCGCGTCCAGCGCCGCCGCCGGGCCGGCCACCACGATCTCTTCGATCGCGGTGCCGCTCGGCCGGTGCGAACGCAGTGCCATCTTGGCGCTGCCGGTGGTGGCCTTGTGTTCGGAGCGCTTGGCCACCGGCCTGCCGTCGACCTCGACCAGCATGTACACCAGCCCGGCCGTGGGCGCGCCGGAACCGGTGACCACGGCCGTGCCGGCACCGTAGATGTCCACCGGCGAGGCGGCCAGCCCGGCGATGGCGTACTCGTCGACGTCACCGCTCACCACGATGCGCGTCGCACTGTTGCCGAGTGCATCGAGCTGGGCCCGCGCCTGGTGGGCCAGCACGCCCAGTTCTCCGGAATCGATGCGGATCGCCCCGAGCTGTGGCCCGGCGACGGCAACTGCGTTGGCGATGCCCTGGGTGATGTCGTAGGTGTCCACCAGCAGCGTGGTATCCACACCGTGCTGGGCGATCTGAGCCCGGAACGCAGTGGGCTCGTCTGCGTGGAGCAGCGTGAACGCATGCGCTGCGGTGCCACCCGTGGGGATGCCGTAGGCGCGCCCGGCGCCGAGGTTGGACGTCGAGCTGAAACCGGCGAGGTACGCCGCCCGCGCCGCAGCGACCGCTGCGTGCTCGTGGGTACGGCGCGAGCCCATCTCGATGATGGGCCGGCCGTGAGCCGCCGTGACCATGCGCGCGGCGCCGGCGGCAATCGCCGAGTCGTGGTTGAGAATCGACAGCACGACGGTTTCCAGCACGATGGCTTCCGCGAACGTGGAGCGCACGGTGAGGATCGGTGAGTTGGGGAAGAAC
>JAYTSB010000043.1:0-7481 GCA_043745825.1 Actinomycetota bacterium
CACCCACCTACTCCATGCAGGCGGCGATGCTCGTGCGGATGCTGCGCATTCGTGAAAGGGGCGGCCCGCCGCTCGCCGGCCACTTCGCAGCCCGCATGCCCGCCGAGAGTCGTATCGACATCGTCCGCAAGGTCTGGCTGAAGCAGATCGACGCAACGGCGCGAGTCCTCGACGAGCTGGAACGTCGCTTCCCGACCGGGTCCCCAAGCACCACCCCCGCCAACCGGCCGGTCGTCACCGCCGGAGCTCCACAGTGAGCGGGCGCTTCGACGGACGCGTCGTGGTGATCACGGGCGGTGCTCGCGGTCAGGGCGCCTCCCACGCCGAGCGCCTGGCCGCCGAGGGCGCGAACGTGCTCTGCGGTGACGTGCTCGATGACGAGGGCGAGGCAACCGCGCAGCGTCTTCGCGAGGTGGGCCTGCGCGTGACCTACCAGCACCTCGACGTGACGGAACCCGCTGACTGGGCCGCCGCGATGGCGTGGTGCCGTGCCGCGGGACGGCTCGACGTGCTGATCAACAACGCCGGCATCATCCACGTCAATCCGCTCACGGAGGAGCGCCTGGAGGACTGGAATCGCACGCTTGCCGTCAACACCACCAGCGTGCTGCTGGGAATGCAGGCCGCCGTTCCGTTGATGCGGGCCGGCGGCGGAGGCTCGATCATCAACGTCGCGTCGATCTTCGGTGTCGGGGGCGCCGAGGGCTATATCGCCTACACGGCCAGCAAGGGTGCCATCATCGCGATGTCCAAGACCGCTGCCCTGGAGCTGGCCAAGGACAAGATCCGCGTCAACGCCATCTGCCCCGGCGGGGTGAGCACACCGATGAACGAGGACGAGCCGGGGGGCGGCGTGGTGCCGTTCACACCACTCGGTCGGCGAGCCCACGTGCGTGAGATCTCCGGCGCAGTTGCGTTCCTGGCCAGCGACGACGCTGTCTTCGTCACGGGTACTGAGCTGATCATCGACGGCGGCTACCTCGCCAGGTAGGTCACGGACTCAGTCATCACGCCTGGCCCGCATCACATCTCGACCGTCGCGCCCCCGTGATCGATCCGCAGCACCTTGGCGTGACCCACACCGTCGGCGCTGGCGGCCATTGCCGCGGCGAGGGCGTCGGCGGCCTCGATCGCGCAGAGTGCAGCAACGGTGGGCCCGGACCCGGACAACCACGAGCACCACGCGCCGTGCGCCAGCGCTGCTTCGTGGGCGACGAGGGAGGCCGGTGACGCTGCGAATCGTGAGGGTTGATGGATGCGATCCTCAGTGGCGTGTCGGAGCGCATCGACATCACCGGCCGCCAGCGCAGCAACCAAGTAGGCGACCCGCCCGATGTTGAAGACGGCGTCGGTCAGGTGCACGTCGGCGCCGAGCTTGGACCTGCTCTGGTCGGTGCGAGTCGTGAACGACGGCACCCACACCACCACGGCTGGGTCGAGGCGCAGCGGTACGCGGATCGATCGCTCGCCGGTCGAAGCCACGACGCCACCCAGCACCGCGGGCGCGGCGTTGTCGGCATGGCCCTCGAGCCGGGTCGCCGCCGCCAGGACCTCGTCGCCACGCGTGGCGAGCACATCGGCTCCGGGCTCGGCCTGCTGTGCGCACGCCAGCAACAGCCCGCCGACGCGCACCGCTGCGCTGTATCCGAGCCCGCGACCCATCGGGATCGGAGATCGCACCCACACCCGGCCCTGACCGCCGAGGACGCCGAACGCATGTGTGGCGAGATGGTGCTCGTCGGCCAGGTGTGCGCCGTCGGGCAGCGCCTCGTCATCAGCGCTGTCGTCAGCGTTGTCGTCCACCACGCCGAGCTCGGCGTACATCGTCAGCGCCACACCCAACGTGTCGAATCCCGGGCCCATGTTCGCCGACGTGGCGGGCACGCGGACGATCATCAGGTGCCGGATCCGCCGATGGCCGGGTTGACCGTTGGGGCCGGGTTGGCCGCAGCACGAGCAGCGCGTTGTGACACGTCGACAAAGGACTGCAGCTTTGCTTCGGCCGCGCCGCTGTCGATGGAATGCACGGCAAGAGCAACGCCCTGTTCGAGGTCGCTGGCCACGCCGGCGACCACCAGCCCTGCGCCGGCGTTGAGCACCACGATGTCGCGGTGTGGACCGTGTTCACCGGCCATCACCCGTCGCACCGAGTCGGCGTTCTGCGCTGGGTCACCGCCGACCAGTTCCTCGCCGATGGCCGGGGCGAGACCAAGTGACACGGGATTCACCTCGAAGGTGGTGACCTCGCCGTGCTCGAGCGCAAGGACCGTGGAGGTGCCGGTGGTGGTGAGTTCATCGAGCCCATTGCCGTGCACCACCCACGCCTTGATCGAGCCGTGGATGCGCAGCGACGCGAGCATCCGCTCCGCCACCAGCGGGTTGGCCACGCCGATCAGCTGACGGCGGACTCGCCCGGGGTTGGCCATCGGCCCGAGCAGGTTGAACATCGTGGCGATGCCGATCTCACGTCGGGCCGGTCCCGCGAAACGAAAGGCCGGGTGAAAGGTGGTAGCCAGGCAGAAGCCGAGACCAACCTCGCGCACGCACTGCAGGACCCCCTCGGCGCCGAGGTCCACGACCACGCCCAGGGCCTCCAGCACATCGGCCGTCCCGCACTTGGATGATGCCGCCCGGGCGCCGTGCTTGCACACGGGCACGCCGGCGCCGGCGACGACGATGGCCGACATTGTCGAGACGTTGATCGAGTGACTGCGATCGCCACCGGTGCCGACAATGTCGACGGCGTGGTCACGGAGCTCGTCGCCCAGCGGCACGAGCGTGGCTGCGGAGAGCACGGCGTCGAGGAGTCCAGACAGCTCCTCACCGGTCTCGCCCTTGGCGCGGAGCGCGACCGCAAAGGCGATCAGCTGCGCCGCCGTGGCATCGCCGGAGAGGATGGTGGCCATTGCCTCGCGGGCGCTGGCTGCGGGCAGGTCCTGACGGTCGAGCAGCTGCGTGAGCAGTGCCGGCCATCCACCGAGATCGTCGAAGTGCGACACGCGGGACAGACTAGCGATCGGCCGTTGGCTGAACCGGATGGGTTGTGCCGCCCCAGCAGGGAGGTGACGGGGTCAGGCGGTACGGCGGCGCTGGCGGATGATGCGGCGTCGTTCCCGTTCCGTGGCGCCACCCCAGACTCCCTGCTTTTCTCGCGATGCAAGGGCATGTTCCAGGCAGGCGATGCGTACATCACACTGCTGGCACACCACCTTCGCGGCGTGGGCCTCGTCTTCCTCGTCCGGGTAGAACATCCCCGGGTCGAGCCCGCGACAGGCGCCCAATTCCCGCCACACAATCACTTTCGGTGACACGATTTCGCCCCAGTCCTTCCACGTCTCCCAATAGGTTGCAACTGCTGCGTCAGCGCAGACCCCCCTGCGACGACACTCCGTAACCTAGGTGAGCGTTCGGGTGAATTCCAGAGGCAATCGGAAGAAATTGTTCGACGTCAGGAACCGTACGGAACCGATCAATCCCCTGGTGAGGGCATCAGATCGGCAAGCAACTCACGCACCGTGAGATCGCCGAGTTCGGCGTCCTCGCGATATGCCGGATGGTCGACCACGAGGGTGGCGCCGCCGGCCGCCAGCTCATCCCGTTCGCGGTCGTCGAAATCGAAGGTGATGTAGTGGACTGCGCTCGTCACATGCTCTCGGGTGAGCCGGGTGGCGTGCTGGGCTTCCGGTATGGCGCGCACCTCTGTGCCGTCGGCGAGACGAATCGCGATGTGACGCTCGATGCCGACGAGCAGCGGCAGCCAGACATGCATCTGCTCGTCCGAGGTCAGCTCCAGGAACAGGGTCGCACAGAGCTGGCCGGGCTCTGGCACGAGCGGGTTGTACGTGTCCAACTCGATCTGGATGTCGGTGTCGGTACCCAGGCGTTCGGCACGCGCCATCTCCTGGATCTGGTAGCGGATGGTGTCACGGGACTCGAACGAGACGGCAATCACGGTGCCGAGCGCGACGCGACGGCGCCGGCGTACCTCCAGCATGTGGGTGCGGAACTCGGGGCGCTCACGCTCGTAGGCGCGCTGGTCGGCGATGTCGGCCAAGGTGAGCTTGCGGGCGAGCGTATTCATCGGGGGTCCTCCTCGATCGGGATGCCATATGCGCGGGCCACGACCTGGATCGGGTGGCTCGGCACGGCACCGGTCTGTTCGGTGATGGCGGTGTTGGCCAAGTGGCAGTCACCGGCGACGACCTCGCCGTTGGCCCTGAGGATCTCGGCGCCGAGTTTCTTGGCGATCGGCACCGACATCTCGCTGTTCTCGGCACGCAGTCCCCACATCCCGTCGATGCCACTGCACTGTTGCACGAGCTTGATCTTGGCGCCGGTGAGCTTCATCAGGTCGCGGCTCTTGAGCCCGATGTTCTGGGCACGCAGATGGCAGGGCGTGTGGTAGGTGATGGTCTCGGGAACGGTGCCCTCGAAGTTCATGTCCAGTGCTCGGTCGGGATCGCGGTGGACCTTCATGAGGTACTCGGCGGCGTCGTAGGTGTGCTCGGCGACGAGCGTGGCGTCAGGGCCCGGCGCGTAGTCGAGGTAATCCTTCTTCACGATGTATCCACACGTTGGTTGGGGCACGACGATGTCGTTGCCCTTGCGCACCTCGGCAGCGAGCACCTTCACATTCTTCGCGGCGACCTTGATGAAGTGCTCGCGATCACCGCTGTGCAGCCACGGCGCGCCGCAGCATCCGCTGTCGGCCAGCGACACCTCGATGCCGTTGCGCTCGTAGACCTTGACCAGATCATGCCCGATCTGGGGCTCCTGGTACTCCACCAAGCATGTGGGGAACAGGGCCACCCTGCCCTGCCGCTTGGCGATGCGCACCTTGGGCCGGCGATTGAACCAGGTGGAGAATCGCTGACGAGCGAACGGAGGCAGGAGCCGCACGCTGGACACGCCGACGGTCTTCTCCACCACCTTGCGGATCAGGCTGCCTGGCTTCGCGCCGAGCACCGTGTTGGCCACCGTCGCTGTTGTCGTGGCCACCATGCCGAACAGGTCGGTGCGACCCATGACCTGGGTCGTTGCCCTGTCGCGGAAGCTCACCTGGCCGGTTTCGTGCAGCATTGCATCGGCGCGCAGCATCAGACGTGGGAAATCGAGCGCCCACTCGTGCTGGCCGGGCACGTAGGGGCAGTTGACGTAGCAGAGCTTGCACTGGAAGCACTCGTCAACCACCCGATCCTGCTGGGCGGGTGTCAGCCGACCTGCGTCTTGGTCGTCATGCTGGTCGATCATCTCGAACAGGCTCGGGAACGCGGTGCAGAACTTCAAGCACAACCGGCAGCCGTGACACAGGTCGTAGACCCTGGTGAGCTCCTCGCGCACGTCGGCTTCGTCGAGATACTGCGGGTGATGGGGGTCGTAGGTGATCGTCATCGGTGGCCCTTCCGGGGCGGTGTGTTCGAGGTGGTGTGTTCGAGGCGGTGTGTTCGGGGTGTGACGGCACGTCGCGATCCGACATGGACCGCGACGAGCCGCACGGCTTGCATTGTTCAGTCGAGGGCGTCGAGGCCCTGCTGAAAGCGGCCGGCGTGGCTCTTCTCGGCGCGGGCCAGGGTCTCGAACCAGTCGGCGATCTCGGCGAAGCCCTCTTCCCGGGCGGACTTGGCAAAGCCGGGATACATCTGGGTGTACTCGTACGTCTCGCCGGCGATGCTCGCCTTGAAGTTGTCGGAGGTCTCCCCGATCGGCTCGCCGGTGGCCGGGTCACCGACCTGGGCGAGGTACTCGAGGTGGCCGTGGGCATGACCGGTCTCGCCCTCGGCAACGCTGCGGAACAGTGCTGACGCATTGGGGTAGCCCTCGACGTCGGCTTTCTGAGCAAACCACAGGTAACGGCGGTTGGCCTGGCTCTCGCCGGCAAACGCCTCCTTGAGGTTGTCGTGGGTCTTGGTGCCTTCGAGGCTCATGAGGTGATTCCTGGTTGTTCGTTGGTGGGGGGTTGGGACGGGGGGGAATCATGTGCGCAGCGGGCACAGACGCCGTGGAAGACGATGTCCGAACGATCGACGGCAAATCCGTCGAGTCCTTCGACCACGAGGTCCGACGTACCGGCGACAGCGACGTCGCAGACCCGGTTGCACACTCGGCAGATGATGTGATGATGCGTACCGACGTTCGGATCGAACCTCGTGGCGCCCATGCCGAAGTCGAACGACTGCAGTTCGCCCATCGCACCCAGATCGGTGAGCGTTTGGTACACGGTGCGTAGCGAGATGCCGGGCATCTGCTCGCTCGCGATTGCGTACAGCTGCTCCGCCGTGGGATGACTGCTGCTCTCGTGCAAGAGGCGGAAGAGGAGCTGTCGTTGTGGCGTCACCTTCAAGCCCTTCGACCGGAATGCTACGGAAAGCTCGCCTGGACTTCTCACGAAGCGGACCCTATCTGCACCGATTGCGAACAAGCAGCCAATGCGAAAGAGTCACCAGTCCATTCTCGGGGCTCATACCAGGCCGGGCGGTCGCTGCCGAGGGATGGCTCCCGCCACCACCACTACACTCGCCGGCAATGACCAGCTCCGCCGCCAGCTCGGGTACCGACGTCGTTTTCGACCGTGCCGAGATGCTGGCACGGCTGGCGACGGAGACGTTCGACGTCGTCGTCATCGGGGGTGGCATCACCGGAGTCGGCGTGGCGCTGGATGCGGCCAGCAGAGGTCTGCGCACCGCGCTCGTGGAACGCGGCGACTTCGCCTCGGGCACCTCGTCGAAGAGCTCGAAGCTGGTGCATGGCGGGCTGCGCTACCTCCAGCAGGGCGAGGTGCGGCTTGTGTACGAAGCGCTGCACGAACGTCGCCGACTGTGCCGAAACGCGCCACACCTCGTGAGCGTGCTGCCGTTCATGATCCCGATCCTCACCCGCGACGGCGTGGTGTCGCGCAAGATCGCGCGCGTGCTGGGCAGCTCGATGTGGATGTACGACCTCACCGGCGGGTGGCGGATCGGCAAGCTGCACAAGCGGCTGAAGCGTGACGCCGCGTTCGCCCATCTCCCCACCATGCCCATTGCCCGTTTGGCATCTGCGTACCTCTATTACGATGCCGCTGCCGACGACGCCCGCCTGTGCCTCACCATCGCCCGAACCGCCGTGGCCCACGGCGCGGCGGTCGCCAACCGCTGCCCCGTCGTCGGCATCGCCCGCGATCAAGCGGGGCGCGTCAACGGCGTGGTCGTCGACGCCGACGGCATGGAGGTCACGGTGCGCGCGGAGGTGGTGATCAATGCCGCCGGCGTGTGGGCCGACCGCATTCGCACACTTGCCGAGGGCACTGACCCGGACTCCCTCCGCCCCGCCAAGGGCGTGCACATCACCGTTCCGTGGGAGAAGGTGCGCAATGACATCGCCGTCGTCATCCCCGTGCCGAAGGACAAACGGAGCCTGTTCGTGGTGCCCTGGGGACCGCGCGGCGACGGCACGTTCCGCCACACCTACGTCGGCACGACGGACAGTGATTACACCGGCCCGCT
>JAYTSB010000044.1:0-4985 GCA_043745825.1 Actinomycetota bacterium
CCGGGCCAACGGTGTGGCCAGATTGCACGGGGCCGTCAGTCGGGAGATGTTCCAGGGGATGTGGCCCGGTGTGCCGGTGAATGAGGTGCCGATCGGGTCCATCACCAACGGCGTGCACGCGCACACGTGGATCTCGGCGGAGATGGACCAGCTCCTCCGCCATGGCATCCACGGGGTGTGGGACGGCGCAGACGCCGAGTCCTGGAGCCGCGCATCGAACCTATCCGCCGAGGCGGTGTGGGCCGCCCGTTCAGCAGGCCGAGCCCGCCTGGTGGACTTCGTGCGCGCCAGGATGGGCGACGACATCCTCGACCCCGACGTGTTGACCATCGGCTTCGCTCGCCGCTTCGCGACGTACAAGCGCGCCACGCTGCTGCTGTCGCACCCGGATCGCCTCCGCCGACTGCTGCTGGACCCCGACCGACCGGCGCAGTTCGTGTTCGCCGGCAAGGCCCACCCGGCCGACCAGCCGGGCAAGGAGATGATCCAGGCGATCGAGCGCTACGCCCGCGAGCTCGACGTGCGCCCCCGCTTCGTGTTCCTGCCGGACTACGACATCGCTGTCGCCCGGGCGATGTACCACGGCTGCGACGTGTGGCTCAACAACCCACGCCGGCCGCAGGAGGCCTGCGGCACCAGCGGCATGAAGGCCGCACTCAACGGTGCGCTGAACTGCAGCATTCGCGACGGCTGGTGGGACGAGTGGAGCGACGGCGGCGGCAACGGTTGGGACATCGTGTCCGCCGACGACGATCCGGACGGCAACCGGCGTGACCAGCGCGAAGCGCTCAACCTGTTCGGTCTCTTGGAGCAGGAGATCGTGCCGTTGTTCTACGACCTCGCCGGCTCCGGTTCCGGTTCCGACAGCCTGCCCAAGGGATGGATCGACAAGATGCGCCACAACTGGGTGACGCTCGGGCCGAAGGTGACGGCGTCGCGCATGGTGCGTGACTATGTGACCGAGCTGTACGAGCCGGCTGCGGCCGGCGCATCGGTGGTCATCGCCGACAACGCCGCCGCCGCCCGCATGCTTGCGGCGTGGAAGCAGACCGTGCGTGCCGCATGGCCGAGCGTCACCATCACCAGCCTGGACACGGACACCAGCCCCGGCCGCGCCGGCCAGGTGCGTGCCGTGCGCGCCACCATCGAGCTCGCCGGGCTCACCCCCGCCGACGTCACGGTGCAGGCGCTGCACGGCGCCATCGACAGCCATGGCAACCTCGACGCCGCCGCCGGCCGACTGGAGTTGACCGCCGGTGCAGACGGCGCCTGGGTCGGCGAGTACACCGTCGGACAGTCGGGCGCCTACGGGCTGACCGTGCGGTTGATGCCTCACCACGCCCTGCTCGCCAACCCGTACGAGCTCGGCTGCGTGGTCTGGGCACAGTGACCCGGCTCACATCCGTCATGCACCACGCCCTCTTCGTCGCCCCGTTCGGTGAGTTCGCCGACGCGCGCGTCCTCGCCGACTTCGCCCACCAGGCCGAAGCGCGCGGCTGGGACGGTCTGTTCCTGTGGGATCACATCCAGTGGCAGCCGGGTCTCGCCGTCGCCGATCCCTGGGTCTGCCTGACGGCGATCGCCATGGCCACCGAACGGATGCGCTTCGGCCTGCTCGTCACACCGCTCACACGGCGCCGCCCACAGGTGCTGGCCCGCCAGAGCGCCACGGTGGACCGGCTCAGCCGTGGCCGGCTGGTGTTCGGCGTCGGGCTCGGGCACGACCGGATGGGTGAGCTGTCGACGTTCGGAGAGATCGTCGATCCGCCCACTCAGGCGCGGAGACTGGACGAAGCGCTGGATCTGATCACTGCGCTGTGGAGCGGGCAGGAGGTTCATCACAGCGGGCCCCACTTCATCGCCGAGGGCGCAGCGTTCACCCCCACCCCCGTACAACAGCCGCGCATCCCCATCTGGGTGGCGGGGCGCACCACCAACACCGCCCCGACGCGCAGGGCGGCACGATGGGACGGCTACTTCCCGATCGAACTGTCGGTCGAGGAGGTGTCCGTGGAGATGCGCCGGATCGCCGACCTGCGCGGCAGCCTCGACGGTTTCGACCTCGTGATCACCGAACCACCAGGAGCCGATCCGGCGCCATGGGCCCGCCTCGGCGCGACCTGGTTCCTCGCCGGTGCCGGCGCCGCCGCAACCGCCGCCGATCTCGACCGCATCATCACCGCCGGCCCGCCCCGGTGATCCGCTCCATGCGGGTCGGCAACGCGCGTCAGCGGCCGGTGAAGGTGGCCTTGCCCGGCCCGTTGGCGAGGAAGCTCTGTACGCCGAGTCGGCTGTCCTCGGAGTGGAAGACCTCGACGAAGAGCTGCCGCTCCAACTCCAGCCCCTCGGCCAGCGAGGTGGACAGGCCCTGATCGATGGCCTGCTTGGTGAGCGCTTGGGCCACGCTGGCACCCCGGGCCACCTCGGTGGCAAGTGCGAGGGCCCGCTCGTGCAGGGCCTCGCTCGGCACGACCTCATCGGCGAGCCCGATGCGCAGGGCTTCGTCGGCCTTCACCTGGCGACCCGTGAGACACATCTCCTTGGCCCGGCTGGCGCCGACCACGCGGGCCAGGCGCTGGGTGCCGCCGCCACCCGGAATGATGCCGAGCAGGATCTCCGGCTGGCCGAACACACCGCGAACGCCAACGAGGCGATAGTCGCAGGCGAGGGCCAGCTCGCACCCCCCGCCGAGCGCGTAGCCGCTGACGGCGGCGATCACGAATCGAGGCAGCGCCGCAATTGCATCGAGCGCATCGTGGAAACCCCGAGTGATCGCGACCGCTTCCTCGGGGCCACCGAACTGGCTGATGTCCGCACCTGCAGCGAAGATGCGCTCGCCACCCGTCACCACGACTGCGCCGGGCAGGTCGTTGGTCAGCTCGGCCGCAACCTCTCCGAGGCGGGCGAGCAGCTCTTGCGACAGCGCGTTGACCTTGGGATTGTTCAGGGTGATCACGGCGACGCCGTCATCACGACGCTCGAGCAGGACCAGATCAGATGCATCAGGCATGCCACGACCCTACGCTGCGGTGTCGGTCTCGTTCACTGCCGAGCGGCTCTCAGGCGTCCACGCCGGCGAGCATCTGGTCGGCGGCACCCCATGGGTCGAGCTGGCGATGGAGCACCTCGTGCTGCAGCATCTCCCAGCGCTCACCACCGCAGATCGCGCGTGCCCTGTGTTCCAGGCGGCGGGCGACGATGTCGCGCAGCTCCTCACGCAGGCGGAACTGGCGGCGTTCGGCGAGCACGCCATTCTCGGTGATCGTGGCACGGTGCTCGAGCACCGCCTCCCACAGCTCGGGCACGCCCTGTCCGGTGGTACCGACCGTGGCGATGATCGGCGGACGCCACGTCTCGTGGGGCAGATCCGAGAGATCGAGCATCTGCTCCAGGTCGCGACGGGTCTCCTCGGCGCCCTTGCGGTCCGATTTGTTGATCACGAAGATGTCGGCGATCTCCATCAGGCCGGCCTTGTTGGCCTGCACCGAATCGCCCCAACCGGGGTTGACCACCACGACCGTGGTATCCGCCTTTCCGGCGATCTCGACCTCGACCTGGCCGACGCCAACGGTCTCCACGAGCACCCACTCGCGGCCGATCGCGTCGAGCAGACGGATTGCTTCTGGCGCCGACAGCGACAGACCGCCGAGGTGGCCGCGTGTGGCCATCGAACGGATGAACACGCCGGGGTCGGTGGCGTGGTCCTGCATGCGGACCCGGTCGCCGAGGATCGCGCCGCCGGTGAACGGCGACGACGGATCGATGGCGAGCACTGCGACCTCCAACCCCTGCGAGCGCAAGTGACCGATGGCGACCGATGTGAGCGTGCTCTTGCCGGCCCCCGGCGCACCGGTGAGACCAACGGTGTATGCCCGACCGCCGAGCGGCGAGGCGAGGCGACCGATGGCGCGGGCCTCCTCGGCCCCACGCTCGATCAACGACAGCAACCGTGCCAATGCAGCACGATCACCGCCCTGCGCAGCGGCGAAGAGCTCCTCGACCGGTTGGTGGCGGCGGCCCAAGCTCAGACCGCCACGACCTCGGTCACGCCATCCACACGGTCGCGCATGATGCGCTCGATGCCGGCCTTCAGCGTTTGGGTGCTGGCCGGGCAGGTGCCGCAGGCGCCCACCAGGGCGACCTGGACGATGCCGGTGGCCTCATCGACGTCACGCAGTTCGATATCGCCACCGTCTGCCTGCAACGCAGGGCGAATGACTTCGATGCATTCTTCGACTTGGGCGCGCATGGTGAGGTGACCTTCTGACTGGCTAGCAGTCCATTGAAGCAGGCGGATCAGTACAATCCCCGCGTATGGAACACAATGCGGGCGGGGCGGCATTCCCGCTGTGATCCCTGTCGGCGATCAATGATGCTCGCCCATCAGGGTGGCTGGGACGAAGCCCTGTTCGTCATCGGACCCCTGCTGTTCATCGTCGCCATCCTGGGCCTGGCCAAGCGCCGTGCTGATCGCGCCAACCGAGACCGCGACACCGCCGGACCCTGACGCTGACCCCTGACGCTGACCCCTGACGCTGACGTCAAAACCGGAATCAGACCCGACGCTCGATGTCCGCGCCGAGCGACCGGAGCCGGCCGACGAGATCGTCGTAGCCGCGATCGATGTGATGGATCCCCGTGATCACGGTCTCGCCCACCGCCGCCAAGCCCGCCACCACGAGCGCAGCGCCGGCGCGGATGTCCGGTGCTTTCACCGGCGCCCCGCTGAGGTGCGCAACGCCGCGCACCACCGCATGGTGGCCGTCGGTGCTGATGTCGGCGCCGAGCCGCTGGAGCTCCTCCACGTACCGGAACCGACCCGGATACAGGTTCTCGGTGACGATGCCGACGCCTTCTGCGACGGCCAGCATCGTGACGATCAGCGGCTTGTAATCGGTGGCGATGCCCGGATACGGAAGCGTGGCCACGTCGGTGGCGCGCATCCGCGGCGGGGCCCACACGCCGATGCCGTCGGCCTGAGGCGT
>JAYTSB010000045.1:0-6675 GCA_043745825.1 Actinomycetota bacterium
GCGCCGTTCAACCCGATGGTCACCCGCACCCTCCTGGCCACCGACAAGGTGCGCTACGTCGGCGAGTGCGTCGCCGTCGTGATCACCGAGGAGCGCGCCCAGGGCGAGGACGCGGCGAACGCCGTCGTCGTCGACATCGACCCGCTGGAGGCGCTTGTCGACGTCGAGGCGGCGATGACCTCCTCCACCCTGATCTACGAGGGCGCCGGCAGCAACGTGGTGTTCGACACCACCGTGCTCGGCATGCCGGAGAACACCGGCGAAGCGTTCTTCGCCGATTGCGAAGTCGTTGTCACCGGCCGATTCATGAACCAGCGTGTGGCCCCCTGCCCGCTCGAGGTCCGCGGCTCGGCCGTTGCCTGGGCAGACGGACGTCTGCACCAGTGGATCAGCACCCAGCATGCCCAAGGAGTGAAGGACGCCGTCGTCGCGGTCAACGCGCTGTCGGCCGAGGACGTACGCATCGTCACTCCCGATGTCGGCGGCGGCTTCGGCGCCAAGATCGGTGCCTACCCGGAAGAACTGCTGCTCGGTGCGCTCGCCAAGAAGGTCGGCCGCCCCATGGTGTGGCGGGAGACCCGCAGCGAGTCCATGGTGGCCCTCGGCCACGGCCGAGCCCAGCTGCAGTACGTCACCATCGGTGGCTCGCGTGACGGCAAGGTGACGCACTACCAGCTGCACGCCATCCAGGACTCCGGCGGCTTCGCCGAGATCGGCACCATCCTGGCCCCCTTCATGACGCGCCCGATGTCGAGCGGCGTGTACGCGATCCCGAACATCGAGGTGCGGACCACCAGCGTGGTCACCAACACCACGCCCATCGTGGCCTACCGCGGCGCCGGTCGTCCGGAGGCCACCGCAGCGGTGGAGCGGGCGATGGACATGTTCGCCTACGAAATCGGCATGGACCCCGCCGAGGTCCGCCGCGTCAACCTGATTCCGAAGTTCATGGAGCCGCACACCACGGCCATCGGCCAGACCTACGACGTCGGTGATTTCGAGGTCGCGATGGACAAGGCCATGAACGCCGCCGGCTACACCGAGCTGCGTGCCGAACAGGCCGCCCGCCGGGCACGCGGCGATGCCAAGCAGCTTGGTATCGGCGTGAGCGTGTACGTGGAGATCACCGGTGGCGTGCCACCGATGGGCGACGACGCCAAAATCGAGATCCTCGAGGACGGACGTGCTGTCATCTACGCCGGCACATCACCGCACGGTCAAGGCCACCTCACTGCGTTCTCGATGATCGCCTCGGACCAGACCGGCATCCCGATGGACCGCATCGAGCTGGTCTACGGCGATACCGACCTGGTGCCCAAGGGCGGCGGCACGATGGGTTCGCGATCGCTCCAGCAGGGTGGCGCAGCCGTGAACCAGGCCGCTGTGGAGCTCGTCGATCAAGCCACCAAGCTGGCGGCCCGACTCCTCGAGGCCGATGAGGCCGACGTCGTGCTGGACAAGGACGCCGGCGCGTTCCATGTCACGGGCACCCCCGCCGTCTCCAAGACCTGGGCCGACCTGGCGGTGTCGATGAAGTCCGAGGGCGGCCTCAAGCAGGCCACCACGTTCTCGGCGTCCAGCGCCACGTTCCCCTTCGGAGCTCACGTCGCCGTGGTCGAAGTGGACACCGAGACCGGTCAGGTGAAGCACCTCCGTCAGGTGGCGTGCGACGATGCCGGCCGGGTGCTGAACCCGCTGCTGCTCGACGGTCAGATCCACGGCGGCATCGCCCAGGGCACGGCCCAGGCGTTGCTCGAGGAGATCCGCTACGACGACCACGGCAACCCCATCACCTCGAACCTCGCCGAGTACGCAATGATCTCGGCTGCCGAGCTGCCGAGCTTCGAAGTCATTCACATGGAAACGCCCACGCCGGTGAATCCGCTCGGCGCCAAGGGCATCGGCGAGAGCGGCACCATCGGCAGCACGCCGGCCGTGCAGTCGGCCGTGGTCGATGCCGTGCAACACCTCGGTGTCACCCACATCGACATGCCGGCCACGGCGGAAAAGGTGTGGCGGGCCATCGCAGCCGCCGCTGCCGCCGCCAAGTAGCTCCGCAGCGTTCACGATTCGACGAGGGCGGGCCCGGATGGGCCCGCCCTCGTCGCGTGTGCCGTGAAAATTTCTTCCGATGCCGGTTGCGATCGAACGTATGTACTGTTACGGTCATCAGTGATCTTCCCCGATCGTTGCGTCCAGTTCATGCTGTTCGATCGTCGGGAGGTGTCATGTCAGCTGTTGCAGAGCGGGTTGCCCAGCTGGATGCGCTCGATGTCGGCGGGTTGGACCGTGCTGGTGTTCAGGCGGCGATGGCATCGCTGGTGTCGGTGCGGGGCTGGCACGACGGTCTCCATGTCCGGCTGAGTCGCCGCTTGGCGCAGCTCGCCGAGTGTTCGCCGTCCATCTTCCCGGAAGCGGACATCGCTGCGGCGTCGAAGACATCGCGGCGAGCAGCGGGCGTTGCCGCCCGGCGCGCGAACACCCTCGATGATCTGCCCGGCCTCGAAGCGGCGCTCGACTCCGGGGAGTGCTCTGCGGAGCACGTCGACGCACTCGGTCGGGCGTTGGGGCGGTTGCATGGCGGCCAGCGTGATCAGCTCTCCGGGCAGGGCTCACGGTTGGCGGAGTTGGCGGCGCGGACCAGCCCGGAGGAGTTCGAGCGGGCCCTGCGCCGCGAAGTTGCCCGTCTCGATCCGGCAGAAGCCGGGCAGCGCGCCGCCAGGCAGCGCCGCGCCGCCCGGTTCCGGTCATGGACCGACCGTGATACCGGGATGGTGTGCTTCCGTGGCGAGCTCGATCCCGATACCGGCCTGAAGGTGATCTCCAGGATCGATGCCACCGTCGAAGCGCTCTTTCACTGCCGCGTGCCCGACGACTGTCCAGACGGAGAGGCCAAACAGGACTTCCTCCGCGCCGCTGCGTTCACCCGCCTCGTCCTGCGCCGCAACGCCTCACGTTCCGCCACCAACGGCAACATCCCATCTGCCACGGACGGATCCGACGTGACAGGCAGCGGCTTGCCGCACACCAGCGCCGCCGTGCCCGGTGCTTGCGCGCCTGATGTTGCGGACTGCGACGCGACGGACACCGATGTGGCGAACGCTGACGTGGCGAACGTTGACGTGGCGAACGTTGACGTGGCGAACGCTGACGTGGCGAACGCTGACGTGGGTGATTTCGATGCGGCGGACGCCGATATGGGCGAGATCGATGTGTTGGACAATCGCTGCGAGATGCTCGTGGTGATCGATCTGGAGACGCTGCTGCACGGCTTGCACGAGCGCTCCATCATCGACAACGGGCACGATGTGGATCTGCCCCTTGAGGCCTACCGGCGGATGGCGTGCACGGCTGCGATCGTTCCCGTGGTCCTGGATTCGGCCGGCGTCTGTGTGGACGAAGGTCGGGAGGTGCGCCTCGCCACCCGCAAGCAACGCCGTGCGCTCCGGGCCATGTACGACACGTGCGGGATCCCCGGATGCACCGTGCGGTCACGGCACTGCGAACCCCACCACATCCGCTGGTGGCGGCACTGGGGCCGCACCGACCTCAACAACCTGTTGCCGCTGTGTTCGCGGCATCACCATGCCGTTCACGAGGGCGGCTGGCAGCTGGTGATGCATCCCGACCGGTCGCTCACGATTACATACCCCGACGGCACCGTTCATGCAACCGGTCCGCCGCGCCGCAAGCGGGTGGCCGCATGAGCGCGTTGGCAGTCGTGGAAGTGCGGCGGCGGCGATCAGCCGCGGCGGCGACGGATCTCGGCGCTGACCGCTGGCAAGATCTTGTGGAGGTCGCCGATGACGGCGTACTCCGCCTTGCCCACCATGTTGGCCTCACCGTCGGTGTTGATGGCGAGCACATGCTTGCTCGCCATCATGCCCACCCAGTGCTGGATGGCGCCGGAGATGCCGCACGCGATGTACAGCTCCGGGGCGATGCGTTTGCCGGTTTGGCCGACCTGGTCGCTGTGTGGGCGCCAGCCATTGTTGGTGACCACGCGGCTACAGCCCACGGCGCCGCCGAGCAGATCGGCAAGCTCGGCCAGCGGGGCAAAGCCGTCGGCCGAACCCACCCCGCGACCACCGCTCACCACCACAGAGGCGGTGGTGAGGGTGATGCCGGACGACAGCGTGACCCGGTCGGCAATGCGGGTACGGGCGGCGGAGCCGTCCAGCGCCGCATCTACCGTCTCGACCGCGACGGTGGCACCGACGTGGTCGGCCGACGGATCACCGTCGAAGACATGTGCTGCACCCGACATCACCAAGATTTCCGCCGTCAGGCGGGACTGCTCCAGCAGGCTGCCGCCCCAACGAACCCGGGTCAACTCCACCTGGTTGCCAACGACCTCCTTGATGCCGCTCACGTTGGCGGCAAAGGGCAGATCAGCGACAGCCGCGGCATGGGCCAGCACCTCGTTGCCACGGTCGGTGCCCGTCGCAACCACGGCGGCGGGGCGCCGGGCGGCGATCAGTCCGGCCATCACGTCGCCCCATGCCTCCGGGGCGTAATCGGTGAGCTCGTCATGGTGCACGTGCACCACGTTGGTGGCGCCGTAGGCGCCGAGGTCGTCGGCCAGTGCATCGGCTTCGGCCCCGATCAGCACGGCGGTGATCGATGAACCGACACCTGCGGCAAGCAGCGCCCGGGCCATTCCGATGGCCTGGTACGAGGTCTCCCCCGCTTCCCCACGGTCGTGCTCGATGAGCGTCAGGATCTCGCTCACAGCAGACCCAGCCGATCAAGCAGATCCACGATGGCCGGCGCTGCGTCTTCGCCGGCGCCGAGCATCGTGGTCTGCACCACCACCTCGGCGGCGTTGTCGAAGTGTTCGGTCATCAGTCCTCCCGGTACGGGTTCGGCGGTGTGCACGGCCACCTCCGCCTTCTTGCTCTTCAGACGGCCGGGCAACGTGGGATAGCGAGGCAGGTTGAGGCCCTCCTTCACACCCAGTACAGCGGGCAACGGCAGGTTGTAGACCTCGAAGCCGGACGTTGATTCGCGTTGTGCCGACACGGCCCGTCCAGCCGCAGCGCCTGCAGCGGCGGCGTCTGAACCCGAGACGCCTGCACCCGCTGCGCCTGCACCCGCTGCGCCTGCACCCGCTGCGCCGGCACCCGCTGCGCCGGCACCCGCTGCGCCTGCTCCCGAGCCAGGCTCGATCGTGATGGCCTTGATGCCGTTGACGATCGGGCGGCCAAGGGCACGGGCGACGCGGATGCCGACCTGGAAGCCGCCGGCGTCGGCGCTCTCGTTGCCGAACAGGATGAGGTCGAACGCACCGTCGGCCGCCTCGATGGAGGTGATCGCCTCAGCCAACGCGGCGGCGGTGGCCTGCGGATCCCAGTCGTTTTCGCCAACCAGCGAGGGATGTGTCACGTGCACCGCCTTGGCGATGCCAACGGACACGGCATAGCGGAGCTGCTCGTCCGATTCGGCGGGCCCCAGGGTCAGCACCGTGGCCTCGCCGCCGTGCTGCTCGACGAGCCGGATCGCTTCTTCCACCGCGCACTCCTCGTGCGGCGACGTCGTGAACCCGAGGTTTTTGACATCGATGGCCGTGTGATCGGCCGTCAACGTGATCCGCGCGCCCGGGGCGGGCACCCGCTTCACGCAGACCAGGATTCGCAACGCACCCATCGGGGTCTCAGCTCTTCATCCGCGCGTCGGTGGGATCGAAGATCGGCGTGGAGCCGACGACCGCCACCTTCACCGGGTACAGCTCGTCCATGTAGTACACGCACAGGTCGTTGCCGACCACGGCGTGCTCCGGGGGGAGGTAGGCGAAGATCAAGAACTTGCCCACCGACGGCCCGGCACCGGCCGTGGTCGCCACCGAGACGCGACCCTTGCGGTCGACGATGCGGTTGCCGTCCGTGGTGGTGATGGTCTCGCCACCCACCATGTAGCGGTTGATGCCGTCACGCGCGGACATGTGGTCCTCGACGGTGAGCGTGCACAGGATCGCCGCTGGGTCCTCAGCGCGGTGGCGCAGGTAGGCCTCCTTGCCGATGAAGTCGGCCGACTTCACTTTCGGGCGGTGCAGACCGGCCTCGACCACGGTGTACTCGCCGTCGAGCTCGCTGCCCATCAGGCGATAGCCCTTCTCCAGTCGACCGGTGGTGCCGTACACACCAGCGCCGACGGGCACGATGCCGAACTCCTGGCCGGCGGCGGCGACGCGGTCCCACACGGCGCGAGCGTGCTCGGTCTGGACGTAGACCTCCCAACCGAGCTCGCCGACATAGGAGATGCGGAACAGGCGCACCGGGATGGAGCCGAACAGCACCTCCTGGGTGGTGCCGTAGGGGAAGCCTTCGTTGGAGACATCGGATTCGGTCAGCTTCTGCATGACCTTGCGGGCGTTCGGGCCCCACAGACCGATCGTCGCGTATGCGGACGTCAGGTCCTGGAAGTGAACGGACCCGTCGGTTGGCAGGTGCTTGCGGAACCAGAACGCATCTCGCGGACCGTCGAAGGCGCCCGTCATCACCCGGTAAGTGTTCTCGCCGAGGCGCAGCATGGTGAGGTCCGAGCGGAAGCCGCCGTTGACGTCGAGCAACGGCGTGTAGACGCTCTTGCCGACCGCGACATCGAGGTTGTTCACCGTCTGCGGGTGCTGGTAATCCTAGGTTGGGGGGCCATCGAACTCGAACACCACGAACGGTG
>JAYTSB010000046.1:0-4958 GCA_043745825.1 Actinomycetota bacterium
TCCGCACGAGTTCGATGACCGTGGGCACCAGCAGCGGCCAGGCAACGCAGGCCACCCAGGTGAGATGGGTGGAGTCCGGGCGCTGGAACGCCTGGGGCAACAACCCGAGGCCGAACAGGCCGGCGGCGGTGAGCACGATGCTGCGCGGGGAACCGTGCGTGCGCCGGTGCACGACGATGCCCGTTCCCACCACCAGCAGGGCCAGCAGCGGCAGCGCGAAGAACCAGATGAACAGCTGGTGGCTCGGGGCGATGGCCGGGAAACGCCACCAGGGCGGCACGGTCTCGGCGATGGCCTGCAGGGCGCCGTCGAGATGGCTCCAACCGGGCGGCCGGGGCAGCTCGCGGCCGGGCCGGAGCTTCACCACCGGGTCCACCAACATCGTGCGCACCGCCAAGCCGGGTCCGATGCGGGCGACGTGGATCAGCAAGGGCAGCAGGCCGGCGACACCGCCGATGCCGAACGGTGTCCACTCGCGTCGGCGGCGCCACAGCAGCCAGCCGTGGGTGACGATGAGCGTGAGCGCGAGGTCGGGCCGGTAGGTGAGGGCGAGGCCGGCCAGCAGTCCCGCGATCAGGAGCATGCGTCGTTGCGATGTCGGCGTGGAGACGTGGCGCGAGCGGATCGCGAAGATGACGCTCCACAGTCCGAGCGCGACCCCGCCGTTCCAGGCCATCGCCGTCAGGCCGATCGGCGTCATGATCAAGAACACCGAGAGCCCCGCCGTGACGCAGGCTGCGCCCCGGCCCCAGGCGCGAGCCACTACGTACAGCCCGGCGATGATGGCGACGTGCTGCACCAGCCCGAACGCCCGCTCGGCGTTCAGCGTGACCCCGAAGACCGAGTACCAGCCGGCGAGCACGTCCAGCGCGCCGGGGCCGTACAGGTGCAGGAAGTCGACGTTCGGCACCGCACCCTTGAGGATCCGTTCGGGGAAGGAGAGCATGAAGCCCTCCTCCATCGTGCCGCCGGTGGAGTGCAGCATGCCGCGCACCGGCAACAGCGTGAGGAACGCGACGATGCCGACACCGCCGATGGTGGGCCACGACCAACGCCGACGTACCGCGGCGCCGCCGAGCACGAACGCGTCGGCGTCAGCCACCGGTGGTTCCGCTTCGGTGGAGGGCAGCACGGCGCGACGACGCACGCGTGCGAGCAGCGGGGCCAGGCCGACGGCAGCGAGGAGGCAGAGCACGGGTTCCGCAGGTGCGCGGAAACGCACCGTGCCGTACGCGGCGGCTGCGGTAATGGTGACCGAGATCAGCTGTGCCGTCAGTGGGAGCAGCGCAATGCTGCGTTTGCGCAGGACGCGGAGGCCGTTGATGCCGAACGCGACGAGCGCGTAGTACGAGAACAGGCCGAGCCGTGCCCCGTTCTTGTTGCGTCCTTCGATCGGCGCGAACTCGGCGTTCTGCCACGGCCGGAACAGCTCCCACTGACGCCCGACGCGCGCGGCAACCACCTCCGGGAGACGGCTCAGGTGGTCCTTCGCGTAGTCGAGACCGATCTTGCGCCAGGCAGCAGCGCGCTGTGACTCGTCCCCGGGCGGCTCGCCGGCCTGTTGGCGGATCCGCTCCTGGCAGTCGAAGTACCAGAACCCGATGAACTTCCCGTTGTAGGCCTCGTCGCAGTTCGCGTACACGAGGACCTCGTTGCCGTTCGTGGACAGCGGCACGAACTCCTTGTACGTCATCACGTTGCGGATCATCCATGGCGCGAGCACGATCAAGCACGTCCCGCAGGCCACGCCGAACTGACGCCAGCGCTGACGGGCCACCAACGCCCTGTTGCGGATCATCAGGGGCAGCACCAGCAGGACCATGAGGAAGATGCCCTCGCCACGGGTGAGCGCAGTCAAACCAACGAGCGCGCCGAGTCCTGCGGCCAGCCTCCAACCCGGACGGTCGTTCCAGCGGTACGCACACAGGATGGTGAACACCACGAGTGCCGCCATCAGACCCTCGGGGAACAGCACACCGTCGATGAGCCACAGGTTCGGGTAGAACGCGGCAATGATACCGGCGACGATGCCGACCGAGCGTCCGCCGAGGTACCGGCCGACGAGCAGGACGCCGAGCACCACGAGGGTTCCGAGCATCGCCGCGACCATCCGGTGATCGAGGTAGGTGGTGCCGCCGAGCCGAGAGAAGAAGCTCATCACGAGCGGGAACAGCGGACCGTGGAATGCGCTCTTCAACTCCTGGCCGTAGGCGATCCAGTGCAGCGGCTCGGGGAAGCCACGCCCGGCGGCCAGCACGTTGGCGGTGGTGTGGTAAAAGAGCGGATCGCCGCCGTCCACCCGTGCCGGAGCGATGGTGAACAGCGCGACGACCCGCCAGACGAAGCCGAGCGCAACCACCCCGCCGGCGGTGAGCGCGAACCAGTTGCGGGCGGATCGCCGGGTGGCCACGTAGACGAGCGGCTGCACGACGAGCGCGCTGGCCACCACGCCGATTGCAGCCGACACCACCAGCGCCCACAGGAACGGGGGGAACCCCGGACCGTCGAGCCGCACACCGAGGACGGTGTCGTACACCCGCTCCACGTACTGGCGGGCGATGATGACGAATGCGGTCTCGTGGTACAGCAGCAGGCCGGGAAACAACGCGGCGATCCACCACGTGACGCGCGGCCACGCAGCCGGTGCCGCGGTGAGCAGGGCCGTCACGAGGCCTCCGGCGACCACGGTTCCGAGCAGTGCCTGGACGAACAGCGCCGCGCCCGATTCGGTGCCGGGTACCGGCGGCTGGCTGATCGACACGGCGAGGATCAGGAACGCAGCGATGGCGATGCCGCCGGCAAGAAGCGACATTCGTCGGGGTGCGCCCTCGTCACGGGAAACGCCGGCGGCCGACGGGGTGTTACCACCACGGCGGGTCTGCCAGGTGGCGATGCCGAGGCCAACACCGAGCAGATCGAGATCCGCCGGCAGCGTGCTCACCAGGCCAGTGGGGTTGCGACGATCGGCGGCGATCAGGAGCAGGCGAAGGGCCAGGCCGGCCCCCACGAGCACGCCGGCGATGCCGAAGCCGTCGAGGCGCAGCCGCCCGAGCCGACGTGGGCTTGCCGTGGTCGCCAGACGGGCGAGGAACGGGGCGAGCGCGGCGATCATCGCCAGCTCCAGCACAAGGGGGCCGACACCGAGACCGTCGATGATGGCGCCGGCGCGCAGCGGGCGGAACAGCACGAGCGTGGTCAGCACCTGGCGACCGCCCGTCGCGGGATGCAGTGCGGCGATCGCCGCAATGACTGCTACGAGCCAGAGGCCGTAGACAAGCACGGCACCTCGTGTGAACCACGCGCGCAACGACATCAGCCCGGCTCCGGACGGGTTGGTCGCGCCCGGCATCCAGGTGGCCAGCACGGCCACGGCCACGGCGACGACGATGATGGCCCGGCCGACGTCGAAGTGGGCGAACAGACGACCGAGGGTGCCATCGTCGTGGGGATTGGCGGTGGTGGCCGTGGACGTGGCCGTGGCGACACGGTCGACAAGCAGCAACACGGAGCCGAGTGAGCCGAGCAGTCCGCACCGCCACAACAGTCCCGCCGCCGGCGGTGGGTGGCCGCCTTGATCGGTGGCGGGGTCGAATGACATAGCGCTGGGCAGCTTAGGATCTCGACGGCTGAGACGTGGGATCCCCGGGCCCGGAACCGGGCAGCCGATGGGGCCGTGGCTACACTGCCCACCGATGCAACTCCGGTCCCTGGCCAACGCCTTCGCCTCGCCGCGGCGCCGTGGTGCGGTCGTGATCGGCGTCCTGGTGCTGGTGGTTGTGATGTGGTGGTGGTTCCCCACCATCACTCGTGAGTCGGCGGACACCGACGTCGCCGTCGTCGGTGACTCGTTCTTGCCGAGCGCTGAGCGGGAGATCACCTATCGCGTCCACGAGGACGGCTTATCGCTCGTGTGGGCGCCGCAGGACACCGGCTGGTGTGACGCGCCGAACGCGGTGCGTGAGGTCGTCGCTGCGGAGCATCCGTCGTTCATCGTGGTGTCGTTCGCCGACGAGGGCAATTGCGACACGGATCCAGTGACCTTGCGAGCCCAGGTGGCCGATGCTGCCGGATCTGCCCGGCTGATCGTGGTGGCCAATCCGGCCACTGAGGTGATCGAGGCGACCGCTCCGGTGCCGCGCCACGCTGTGGTCGTCAGTGTGTCACGGCTCCTCGGCCCCGACGGCACCATCGACCGGAGTTGCCTGTGGTGGGACACCTGCCGCCCCGACGGACGCATCGACGTCCGTCAGGCCGACGACACCCTCACTCCCGCCGGCCAGACTCGCGTGGCGCGGATGATCGTCACGGCGCTGCGATAGCGAGCAGACGAACCCCGCCGCTGCCACAACGACGGCGGGTTCCAGGGGCAGCCTCAGACGGTGTGCGCCGTAGAACGCGATGCACGTCAGCGCAGCGAGCGCGATCGGCACCAGCAACACCGTGGCCTCCCGGCGCCGGATGCGGGCCAGACCGACGCCGGCCATCGGAGCGAGGGTCCACCAGCTGACGATGCCGGCCCACGACGCCCAACGAGCCTTCTCCTCACCGACGTCCTGGTGGACGAGGTTGCCCACCTTGAACAGGTCGAGGCCACGCCCCAGTCTGGCGACGGCGACCAGCGGCAGGCGGGTCCAGTGCTGCTTCGCGTAGGAGATGGCGGTGCGCCGCTGGATGCCCGAGCGCACGGAGTCGTCTGCGCCGGGCAGGCCCTGCACGTCGAGCACGCAGTACAGCGACCAACCGCCGAGCGCGGCTGCCGAGTACGTCTCCGGGCAGTTCGCCCCGATCAGCGTGGTGCCGTCGTTGGTGGACAGCAGCACGTTGTCGTGGAAGCGGCTCAGGTTGTAGATCACCCACGGAGCGAGGACCACCACGGTGGCCGCGCCCATCGCGGCCACGAGCCGTACCACCTCTCGACGCGGTGAGATCCAGCGCCAGATGACGAGGGCGGCGATGGG
>JAYTSB010000047.1:0-2172 GCA_043745825.1 Actinomycetota bacterium
TGGGCAACTGGGCGCGTACCGCGTCCAGCATCGCCGCAGTGGGCACCAGCGAGGCCACGAAACCCACCGGCGCGCCGCGCTGTTTGCTCGGCGAGCCGAGGGCAACTCCCGGGCGGTACAGCGGGGCGATGGCAAAGAAGCCGGCCTGCCCATCAGGCTGAGACAGCACCGGCGCGGAGAACGCCACTGCGCCGCGTGTGGCAGCCGCCTCCGCCGCGGCGGCGCGGTTCGGTTCGGACAAGATGTCGAAACCGAGCAGCTGGACCGAGGATGCCGAACGCGGGTACACGAACCGGATCACGAGGTACTCGGCACGGGCGGCGCTCGGGACCAGCTTGCCGTTGGCCACCTGACTGAACCCGACACCGAGCTCGCTCTCCACTGCGGCGCGTTGATCGGCCGTCACGACCTGCACGTCGGCCAAGACGGGAAGCAGTGTGGTGTTCACCACGCCGGAGGCGAACGAATCGAACCGAACTTCGTCCACTTGCGCGCTGTCCTCGCCCACCATCGCCGATGCCCCGCCGAGCGACGCGGCGACGGCCGTGTTGATGCTCTGCACTGCGCGAGTCGCCCGGTTGGCCAGGGTCATTTCTTGGCGCTCGGCGATCTGCTCGGACTGCAGATACATCGCCACGCTCGTCCCTGTGCCGACAGCGAGTATCGCAGCGACGACGCCCGCAGTGAGGCCACGCCCGAAACGGCGCGCCAACTGCTCTGGCATCGGTTCGAGTCGCACGGTCACTCGAACCGATGCCGCTCAGAGGGAGGCGTCGGCGGGCACTTCGAACCACACACTGGTCTCACCGGCGTTGGTCGAGCTACCCCAGCCGCTGGCGAGGTCGTCCACGAGCTGAAGGCCGCGACCGGAGAGGTCGTCGGGGGCAGCGTGACGAATGCGCGGCGTACCCGCCCCACCGTTGCACACTTCGATGCGAAACGCGCGTCCGTCATCGGTCTCTTCCACCACCAGGCGGATGGGCCCGGTGGCGTGGAGCACCGCGTTCGAAACGAGTTCGCTCACCAGCAACTGGGCGCGCTCGATCGATCCATTCAGCACCCCCCATTCGGTGAGCACGGACGTGACGAACCGGCGCGCCAGGCGGGGCGCCTGCACGCTGTGTTCGAGGTCAAGTCGGGTGTTTCGACTCACGAGCTCCGCCCGGAGCTGCCGGCGCGCTCGTCGTCGTCGTGCATCCCGTCGGGCAGGATGAGTGCCTCGCGCTGATACTCCAGGCGGGCCGATTTGATGATCACAAGCAACGCTCCAGATGCGGGCACGGCAAGCAACGCCCCCAGGATGCCGAACAACTCTGCACCGACGAGCACACTGAGGAGCACGACAAGCGGGTTGACGTTGACCTTGCGAGCCATGATCCACGGGTAGATCACGCCGTTCTCCACCTGTTGGTAGACGACGAAGAAGACGAGCGAGATGATGCCTGCCGTCGGCGAGTACAGGTAGGCAGCCAACACCCCGACTGCCGCGCCGATGGTGGCTCCAACGAGGGGGATCAGATCGGCGAACGCGACGAAGAGCGCCAGCACCACCGGGCTCGGCACCCCGAGTGAGACGAGGCAGACGAACGCTGTGACGCCGGCGATGACGCTGATGATGAGGTTGCCGATGACGTAGCCGCTGACTGCGGCGGCGGCCTCCACGGCGATGCGCCGGAACGAGGATCTTCGCCGGTGAGGGACCAGGTTGATCGCCGTTCGTCCAATGGCTGCACTCTGGCTGAGGAAGAGGAACGTGATCAACGTGACGGTGATGAACGCGAGCGTGGCATTGAAGACCGATGCGAGAGTGTCGAACTTGGAATCGCTCAGCCGCTGTGCAGTCTTGGTGAACTTGCTCTCGTTGTCCTTGACGTAGCTCTCCACGTGCAGCTTCTTGACCAGATTGCCCACCGGGCCCTTACCCCGGGCAGCGTCACGGACGGTGCCCGGCAGGTCGGTGAGAATGTCGACGAGCTGGGTGCGTACGGGGAGGATGAACAGGGCAAGCACGCCGATCAGCGTGAACAGCGTGGAGAACACCACGATGCCTGTGGCGATGCCCCGCCGGTCGCCGACCCGCCGTTGCACCCGACCGACCACCGGGGCCAGCACGATCGCAAAGAAGCCAGCCACGGCCACCCAGGCGATGATGCGCACAGCCTCGAGCACGAG
>JAYTSB010000048.1:0-12417 GCA_043745825.1 Actinomycetota bacterium
TTCTCACCGATGGCATACAGGGCGCGCAGCTCCTTGCGCTCCATTGCCTCGAACATCTGGGTCAGGTGCCAGCCGTGGTGGGCGGGGACGGTGGTGCCCCACGCGGTGTCGAACTTGGCGCGGGCGTCGTGGTCGAGGATGTCCTGGAAGCCGGGCAGCTTGTTCGGGATCGCGCCCATGTCGCCGCCGCCCTGCACGTTGTTCTGCCCGCGCAGCGGGTTGATGCCTGCGCCGTAGCGACCGACGTGGCCACACAGCAGGTTGAGGTTGATCAGCGAGAGCACGTTGTCGACGCCATTGTGGTGCTCGGTGATGCCGAGCGTCCAGCACATCTGGGCACGATCCGCCTTGGCGAAGGCGTGGGCAAGCTCCACGATCGCGTCCGCAGGCACACCGGTCACGGCCTCGGCCCGTTCCAGCGTCCACGGCTCGACCGCGGCCCGGTACTCGTCGAAGCCGGTGGTGGAACCTTCCACGAAGGCTCGGTTGTGGAGACCGGCGGCGATGATCTCGCGGCCGATGGCGTGCGCCAGGGCGATGTCGCTGCCGACGTGCAGGCCGAGCCACCGATCCGCCCACCGCGCCGAGGCGGTGCGTCGCGGGTCCACCACGAACAGCTTGGCGCCGTTGCGGATGCCGGTGAGCACGTGATGGAAGAAGATGGGGTGAGCAACGCGCGCGTTGCTGCCCCACAGGACGATCACGTCGGTGTCCTCGATCTCACGGTACGAGGACGTGCCGCCGCCGGCTCCGAAGACTGTGGCCAGACCGACCACGCTGGGAGCGTGTCAAGTGCGGTTGCAGGAGTCGATGTTGTTGGTGCCGAGCACCTGTCGGGCGAACTTCTGGGCGAGGAAGTTCATCTCGTTCGTGCTCTTCGAGCACGAGAAGATGCCCATGCCGTTCTCTCCGTAGGTATCGCGGGCGTGCCGGAACCCGTCGGCCGCTCGAGTGAGCGCTTCCTCCCAGGTTGCCGGCCGGAGCACGCCGTTGTCGCGCACAAGCGGCTCGGTGATCCGCTGGAGCGGTGCCTTGGGACTCCGGGCGATGTTGCCGGTGGCGTGGTTCGTCATGGTTGTGTCACCTCTCTCGGGGCGAGCGCACCGAGCATGCGCGCCGCCTCCAGCGTGTTCTCGAGCAGGCAGGCGATGGTCATCGGTCCCGTCCCTCCGGGCATCGGTGTGATCGCCCCGGCGATGGCTTGGACGGCGTCAAAATCGACATCGCCGACAATGCCGGATTCGGTGCGCGACACGCCCACGTCGATCACCGTCGCGCCGGGCTTGACGTGCTCTGCGGTGATGATGCGGGCGATGCCGGCGGCCCCGATGACGATGTCGGCGTCACGGCAGACCTCGATGAGGTCCTTGGTGCGCGAGTGGGCCAGGGTGACGGTGGCATCGATGCCCTTGCGGGCCAGCAGCACGGCGAGCGGCAGGCCGACGAGGGTGGAGCGGCCGATCACGACCGCGCGCTGGCCGCTGGTGGCGATGCCGTAGCGCTCGAGCAGCCGCAGAACGCCCTTCGGCGTACAGGGGATGTGGCCCTCGCGGTTGCGCAGCAGCCGACCCATGCTCGCCGTGGTGAGCCCGTCGACGTCCTTGGCGGGCGGGATCAGGTCCAGCACCGCTTCCTCGTCGAGCCCGGCGGGCAGGGGGATCTGCACGAGGATGCCGTGCACCTCGGGATCGTTGGCCAGTTCCAGCACCGCGGCCTCGACCTCTGACTGGGTGGCAGTGGCCGGCAGCTCGACGTGCCGGGAGACCATGCCCGCCTCGGCCGCCTTTTTGTGCTTGCTCTTCACGTAGAGCTGGCTGGGGCGATCATCCCCGACGAGGACGGTGGCCAGGCACACGTGCGGGTTGCCCATCGCCTCGATCTCGGCGCGCAGCCGCACGACGGTCACGTCACGCAGCTGGTTGCCGTTCATCACGATTGCGGTCATCTCGTCAACCTACGACAAGTTGCTGATCACGCCATCGGCATCGATGTCGATGTGGTGAGCAGCGGGGTCGCCGCCGAGGCCCGGCATCGTGCGCATGTCTCCGCAGATCGGGTAGATGAATCCGGCGCCCACCGAGGCGCGCACCTCGCGCACCGGCAGCGTCCAGCCCGTCGGGGCGCCCTTCAGCGAAGCGTCGGAGGAGATCGAGAGGTGCGTCTTGGCGATGCAGACCGGCAAGTGACCGAAGCCGTTCTTTTCGTAGTTGGCGAGCTGCTTGTTCGCAGTGGCCGAGTACTCCACCTTGGCCGCGCCGTAGATCCTGGTGGCGACGGTTTCGATCTTGGTCTTCAGACTCGCGTCCGAGGGGTACAGCACCTGGAACGTGGAGGGCTCGTTGGCAGCTTCGGCCACCGCTTCGGCGAGCTCGATCGCGCCCTTGCCACCCTCGGCGAAGTGTCGGCACACCGCCACGCGTGCACCCATCGACTCGGCGATCTCACGGATGGCCGCGTGCTCGCTGTCGTGGTCGCCTGGGAAGGCGTTGATGGCCACCACGGGTGACACGCCGTGGATGCGGATGTTCTCGATCTGCTTGCGCAGGTTCGCGCCGCCGATATGCACTTCGTCGGGGTTCTCGGCAAGGAGATCGGGGGGCAACGCCTTGCCGGCGACGATCTTGTGCTTGCCCGAATGGGCCTTCAGGGCGCGAACCGTCGCGACGATGACCGCAGCGTCGGGGGCGAGCCCCGAGGCGCGGCATTTGATGTTGAAGAACCGCTCGGCGCCCATGTCGGCACCGAAGCCGGCCTCGGTGATGAGGTAGTCGCCGCCGTGGATGCCGATCTGGTCGGCGATGATCGAGGAGTTGCCGTGAGCGATGTTGCCGAACGGGCCGGCGTGCACGAGCACCGGCGTGCCTTCGAGGGTCTGCATCAGGTTGGGCTTGAGCGCGTCGCGCATGATCGCCGCCATCGCGCCAGCACCCTGCAGGTCCTCAGCCGTGACGGGATCGCCGGAGGGCGTGTAGCCCACCACGATGCGACCGAGGCGCTCGCGCATGTCCTTGAGCGAGGTGCACAGCGCAAAGATCGCCATGACTTCTGACGCGGCGGTGATGTCGAAGCCGGTCTGGCGGGTGACGCCGTCCTCCTTCGTGCCGAGGCCAATGACGATGTTGCGCAGCGCCCGTTCATTGATGTCGAGCACGCGACGCCATGTGATGTTGTTGAGGTCGAGGTCGAGCTCGTTGCCCTGATGCAGGTGGTTGTCCAGTACTGCCGAGAGCATGTTGTGTGCCGAGGTCACGGCGTGGAAATCGCCGGTGAGGTGCAGGTTGAGCAGTTCCATGGGGATGACCTGGCTGTAGCCGCCGCCGGCGGCGCCACCTTTGATGCCGAACGTCGGCCCCATCGAGGGCTGGCGGATGGCGATGACGCCTTTCTTCCCGATGTGCTTGAACGCCTGGCCGAGCCCAACGGTGGTGGTGGTCTTGCCCTCGCCGAGCGGCGTGGGGGTGATCGCGGAGACGACCACGTACTTGGCCTTCGGGCGGTCGGCGAGTTCCTCGATCGCCTGCAACTTGATCTTGGCCAGGCTGTCGCCGTAGGGCTCGATCAGGTGTGGGCCGATGCCCATCTGCGCGGCGATGTCCAGGAGTGGCTGGAGCGGTGCCGCCTGGGCGATGTCGAGATCCGATGGAAAGCCCATGACGGCCTACCCTTCCTGGCGTGTGTTGAGCTGGTGTGAGTTGAGCTGGTGTGTGACGAGCTGGTGTGTGACGCGGTTGCCAATGACGGCCTGTTGCCAGGCAACAGTATTGACCACCTGGTTGAAGGTGAACACGTGCAGCGCGGCGATGTCGAGCCGGTCGAGGTCATGGGCCATCGGGGCGAGCAGGTCCATCGGGTCATAGCCCCCCGGTGCGGCGAGCTTGCTGACCACGGCCCGGTTCTTGCGCAGGTAGCGCAACGAGGCGCCGATGCCCAGCTTGGTGCCCATGGTGAGCAGTTTCACGGTGTCGATCACACCGGGGATGCCGAGGTGGATCGGCAGAACGAGCCCAGCGGCGCGGGTACGTGTGATCCACGCAGCGACGACGGCGGTGTCGAAGCACATCTGCGTCGACACCCAGCCGTCGAGGCCGGCGTCGACGAGCAACTGCTGCTTGTCGGTGATGGCCGCAGCGAGTACGTCTGCAGCGATGGCCGCGTGGCCGTCGGGGTAGCCGCCGAAGCCGACGCGCTCCAGCGCGGGGCGTGCGTCGAGCAGGGCGCGGATGAACGCGGCCGCGTCGTGATACGGGCCGAACGGTTCGGGGGCGTCGCCGCCGATCACGAACACGTCGCGCACTGCGTGGGCGTCGAGCCAGCGGGCGATCTCTCGCACGTGGTCGGGGCCGGTCACCATGCGTGCGGCGATGTGGGGGATCACGGTGTGACCGAGGTCTGTCAGTTGGGCGGCCATGTCGAGGGTGGCCTGCAGGTCCTTGGCCGGCGAGGCAGTGACCGAGACCACCGACCCGGCAGGCAGGTGCTCGAACTGCAGAGCAGCCTTCGGCGTGGGGATCAACTCGAGATGGGCGGTGGCCACCCGCTCCACGATGGCCGGGGCGAACTCAGTGTCACCGTCGGTCGGTCGGACGGCCAGCGCCGATGTGGACCTCGACCTGTTGAAGAGTGCCATTGCGGAGATCCCCGTTTCAGTCCTGGCAGACACCCGGCCCCATTACCGGTACGTCCGTGCTGGTTACCACCATACAACATGAATCCGTATCGTGGAAGAGCGATCTGTCGAGTTCGGCTCGCTAGCGTGAGACGTTCATGACACCGGTTCGCGGGAAGCTGGCACTCGGGAAGCTGGCACTCGGGAAACCGGCACTCGGGAAACTGGCACTCGGGATCGACACCGGCGGCACGTACACCGATGCGGTGTTGTACGACGAGGCGGCCGGCGCAGTCATCGCCAAGGCCAAGTCACTGACCACCCGCCACGATCTGGCCGTCGGTATCGCCGGAGCTGTCGGAGCCGTGCTGGCCGAGGCCGAGGTGTCGCCCGCCGCCGTTGCGATCGTGTCGCTGTCCACCACGCTGGCGACCAATGCACTCGTCGAGGGGCGTGGCGGACGGGTGGCACTGGTCTTCATCGGCTTCGGCGAGCACGACTCCGGTCGTGCGGGTCTGGCCGAGGCGTTGGCCGGTGACCCGCTGATCCTCATCGCCGGCGGGCACAACCCCCAGGGCGATCCGGTCGCCCCGCTGGACGTGGCTGCGCTCAGGCGTGAGGCCCTCGCGGTTGCGCCCACGGTCACGGGGTTCGCGGTGACCGCGCAGTTCGCCACCCGCAACGCCGAGCACGAGATCGCGGCGCGAGACCTGCTGCGCGAGATCACCGGGCTCCCCGTGACCTGCGGGCACGAGCTCTCCGCGAAGCTCAACGGACCGCGTCGGGCGCTGACCAGCGTGCTCAACGCCCGGTTGATCGGATTGATCACTGGCCTGATCTCCGCCGCCGAGGACATCATGGCCCGCCACGGCATCGACGCACCGCTGATGGTGGTGCGTGGTGACGGGGCGCTGATGTCGGCGGCGATGAGCAAGACCCGACCGATCGAGACGATCCTCTCCGGTCCGGCGGCCAGCTTGGTGGGTGCCGCGCACCTCACCGAGATGCGCGATGCGATCGTCGCGGACATCGGTGGCACCACCACCGACGTGGCCGTGATCGAGCACGGGATGCCCCACCTCGACGACGAGGGGGCCACCGTCGGAGGCCACCGCACGATGGTGGAGGCCGTGGCGATGACCACGGTGGGTCTCGGCGGTGACAGCGAGACCGTCATCGACATCACCCACGTCGCACCCGAGCGGCGGCTCGGCCCGCGCCGTGTCGTGCCGATCTCGCTGATGGCCATCGATCACCCCGAACTGGTGCATCGCGTGCTCGACCAGCAGTTGCTGCAGGACATCCCCGGCGAGCACGATGCCCGCTTCGTGCTGCCGTTCACCGACGCGGGTGCGTCCGCCGCCGGCCTGGATGCGGGCGAGCTGCAGGTGTTGGAGCGGGCTCGCCTCGGGGCCGCGCCGGTGAACCGCGTCATCCGCGGCCACGCAGACGCCGTCCGGCTCAACCGCCTCGTCAGCCGGGGGTTGCTGATGCTCGCCGGTTTCACGCCCACCGATGCGGCCCACGTTTCGGGCGAACACACAGCGTTCGATCGCGCGGCGGCGCGCAAGGCGGCCACGCTGATGGCCCGCAGACGCACGCTGCTCGGCAAGCCCGTGGCTGCGGATGCCGATGCATTCGCCCGCTGGGTGATCTCGTCGCTGCAGCGACGCTCGGCCGAGGTCGTGCTGGACGCCGCGCTCCGGATCGACGGTTTCGACGCTCAGCGGTTGAGTCGGCATCCGCTGCTCGCCGCCTCGCTGGATGGTCGTCGGGGTGTGGTGGAGGTGGCCGCCCGGCTGACCGTGCCGCTCGTCGGCCTCGGTGCCTCGGCAGCGCTGCACTACCCTGCCGTGGCGGCACTGGTGCGCACCGAGGGCGTGATCCCCGCCGACGCCGATGTGGCAAATGCGATCGGCGCAGTGGTGGGCCGCGTGCGCGTGCACAGCGATGTGTACGTCTCCCAACCCGAACGTGGCCGGTTCCGCGTGCACCACGGTGGCGCGCATGCGGCGGGCCATGACGACACGTTCAGCGTCGACGAGGCCCTGACCGCCGCGGCTGGTCACGCCACGGCCGAGGCCGGTCGGCTCGCCGCCGAGGCGGGAACCGACGACCCGCAGCTCACCGTGACGCAGGTGATCAACATCGCCACCGTCGAGGGCGAGGAGCTGTTCGTCGATGCCACCGTCACCGCCACTGCCTCCGGCCGCCCTCGCCTGGCCCGCCAGCGCTGACCGAGCCGGCATTACCGAGCCGGCATCACCGCGCTGGCATCGCCGCGCTGGCATCGCGGCGCTGGCATCGATTGTCCGGTTGGGCGGAGCGACATGAGCTGCCTGCGTCGGGTGGGTTGCCGGGACGGGGGGTCAGTCCAGCTTGGTGGCGCTCAGTCGGCGGGCGGCAGCGGAGACCGCTTCTTCGATCTCGGTGACGTTGCTCTTGCCGGGGAATCGGTAGCTGGGTCCGTGGCAGTGGATTGCGGCGACGACGTCACCGGCACGGTTGCGCACGGGCGCGGCGACGGCGGTGATGCCATCCTGCAGCTCGTCGATGGTCCAGGAGATGTCTCGGTCGCGCACCTCGGCCAGGCGGCGCTGCAGCTGGGCGAGGGTTGCCACTGACTGCGGCGTGGGCGTGGCGAGCCCGCCCTCGGCATACGCGCGCGCCCGCTCGGCGGGCAGGTGGGCGAGGAACACCAGTCCCGACGCCACCACGTGCATCGGCGTGCGCTCGCCGGTCCAGTCGCGGATCTGCACGGCATTGTCGTTCTCGACGTGGTCGAGGTACAGCACTTCGTTGCCCTCCACCACTGACAGGCCGGCCGTCTCGTTGACGCGTTCGACCAGCTCGGCCAGGAACGGGCGGGCGCGACCGATCAGGGTGGTGTCGTTGCCGGCCGCGAGGCTGCTCACCGTCGGCCCGATGCGATACGTCACGCCGTCGTCCTGGCGGATGACGGCCTCGAGGTTCTCCAGCGTGGCGAGCAGCCGGGCAACCGTGCTGACGGGCAGGGCGACGCGGCGAGCGACGTCGGTGATGCCGGCGGGCTCGGTGGCAACGGCCAAGAGCACCGAGAAGGCGCGCTCGATCGACTGGATTCCTGAAGCGCTGCCCATTTTCGTCAATCTACTCCTGCGATCAGAGCGCTCCGGTCCGGAGCAACCACCATCGGGTCGCCCATGAAGGCGGCGAGTGCGCCGTGCCCGACGATCAGCGCCCAGAAGAAGCCCTGCGCACCGAACGACGTCATGACGGCCTTTCAGGAGGTTGTCCGGGCGACCGGATCGGGCAGAATGGTGGCGTAGGGATTCGGTCCCTTGACCGGCTCATTTTCCACGATAGAGTATCTTCCCGTATCGTGGATTCCGCGGACCACCATTCGGACCACCATTCGGACTACCACAAGGAGTTCCTCCATGGCTGACGACGACATCGTCCTCGAGAACCTGAACGACGAAGATCTGGTCGCGCAGATGCACGACGACCTGTACGACGGTATGGCCCCGGAGATCCAGGAGGGGACCAACATCCTGCTCGGCCGTGGCTGGGGACCGGACCGCGTGCTCAACGATGCACTCGTCGAGGGCATGCGCATCGTCGGCATCGACTTCCGCGACGGCATCCTCTTCGTGCCCGAGGTCTTGCTCGCCGCCAATGCGATGAAGGGTGGCATGGAGATCCTCCGCCCGCTGCTGGCCGAGACCGGCGCGGAGCCGATCGGCAAGGTGGTCATCGGCACCGTGAAGGGCGATATCCACGACATCGGCAAGAACCTCGTTGCGATGATGCTGGAAGGCGCCGGGTTCGAGGTCATCGATCTCGGCATCAACACCGATGCCGCTCAGTTCCTCGCCGCGCTCGACGAACACAAGCCCGACATCCTCGGCATGTCCGCGTTGCTGACCACGACCATGCCGTACATGAAGGTGGTCATCGACACCCTGAAAGAGCAGGGCCGCCGGGCTGATCAGATCGTGCTCGTCGGTGGTGCGCCGTTGAACGAGGAGTTCGGCACGGCCATCGGCGCCGATGCCTACTGTCGTGATGCGGCCGTGGCTGCGGAGACCGCCAAGTCGCTGGTGCAGGCTCGGCGGGCCCAGATCCGCGCCGACGCCCTCGCCGTCTGAGCCGGCGCCCCCTGTGTCGTCACCGGTGCGTCCGCTTGTCATTGCCTGCGGAGCGCTCGCGGGCGATCTCCGGGCCGTGTTGCGCGCGGCCGGCCTCCACACCGCGATCGACGTCACCTATCTGCCGGCCAACTTGCACAACACTCCCCAGCACATCGTCGGCTCGATTCGCCCACACGTCGCTTCGGCCATCTCCGCCGCCCGCCCGGTTTTCGTCGGCTACGCCGATTGCGGCACCGGTGGGCTGCTCGACGCACTGCTGGCCGAGTACCCCGGCGTGCAGCGCTTGCCCGGCGCGCACTGCTATGAGTTCTTCGCCGGCTCCGCCGCGTTTGCCGCGCTACACGAGGCCGAGCTCGGCACCCTGTACCTCACCGACTTCCTCGCCAAGCACTTCGATGCCGTGGTGTGGGGTGGCCTCGGGCTGGATCGCCACCCCGAGTTGCGCGATCTCTACTTCTCCCATTACACCCGGCTGCTGCTGCTCGCCCAGACCGACGACGACGCAGTGACCGCTCGAGCGGAGCAGGCTGCGGCCCGGCTCGGGTTGCGCTTCGAACGCCGCTTCGTCGGCCGCGCCGGTCTCGGTGACGGCGTGCGCGACTGGGCGTTCACGATCAGAAAGGCGGCGAGCTGATGGCCCGACGCGGCAATGCCAACGAGCTCATCATCATCACCTGGCGCGACATCCCCGCTCAGGTCAACGGTGGCCTCGGCGAGAACAAGTGCCAGCAGATCCTGCCCCAGCGATTCCACGGCGCGATCGACCGGGCGGCGATGAAGGCCGGCAAGAAGACCGCCGGTGAGTACGTGGCCGAGTGGCGCAGGCGCACGGTGCCGCTATCGGCCGACTTCGACGGCGACATGCAGGCCGCGGTGGTGGCCGAGGCCGAGCGGCTGGAAGCCGAGTTCACCAACGATCGTCTGAAGCAGTGGATCGCGTCCGAGGGTTGGGACCCGGATCGCCCCGAGGACGAACGCATCTGACCCGCCAGTACCAGCGCGATCGCACGCCCAGCACCAGCACGATCAGCACCAGCACGATCATCACCAGCACGAACCAGAGAAACGGACCTTCCATGACTGACACCATCCTGAGCTCGGCGACCAAGGAGGTCGTCATCGGCTGGGGCCGCCCCTTCGTGATGATCGGCGAGAAGATCAACCCCACCGGACGCAAGCTCCTCGCAGAGGAGATGAAGGCCGGCAACTACACCCGCGTCGAGAAGGATGCGCTGGAGCAGGTAGCCGCCGGAGCCCAGATGCTCGACGTCAACGCCGGCATCCCCCTCGCCGATGAGCCGGCGATGCTCGCGCACGCGATCCAACTCGTGCAGTCGATCACCGACGTGCCGCTGTCGATCGACTCCTCGATCATCGCCGCGCTCGAGGCCGGCCTCGCCGTGTACCGCGGCAAGCCCCTCGTCAACTCCGTCACGGGGGAGGGCGAGGTCATGGACCGGGTACTGCCGCTGGTGGCCAAGTACGGCGCTGCTGTGGTGGCCATCTCCAACGACGAGACCGGCATCTCGGAGGATCCGGACGTGCGCTTCGAGGTCGCCAAGCGCATCGTCAACCGTGCCGCCGACTACGGCATCCCCGCCAGCGACGTCGTCGTGGATCCGTTGGTGATGCCCATCGGCGCGCTCGCCGGTGCAGGCCTGCAGGTGTTCCGCCTCGTTCGCCGTCTGCACGAGGAGCTGCACGTGAACACGACATGCGGTGCCTCGAACGTCAGCTTCGGGCTGCCCAATCGCCACGTCATCAGCGGTACCTTCCTGGCGATGGCGATGAGCCACGGGATGACCTCGGCCATCACCAACCCGATGCACACCGATGTGAAGAACGCGATCATGGCCGCCAACGTGCTGTGCGCGGCCGACCCGAATTGCGCATCCTGGATCCAGGCCAACCGCGACCCCGGCAACATCCAGGAGGGCGAAGCATCCGGTCGCCGTGGCGGCCGGCGCGCCCGCGTCGGCCAGCCCGAAGCACAGCAGCCCGGGACAGCGCCGGCCTGATGCCCACCGTCGTCTTCACCCCATCGGGCCGCCGTGGCGACGTCGAGCCCGGGTGCACCGTGCTCGATGCCGCGCGCACCCTGGGTGTCGACCTCGATTCGGTGTGCGGCGGGCGCGGCATCTGCGGCCGCTGTCAGGTGGTGCCCACGTTCGGTGAGTTCTCCAAGCACGGCATCACCAGCGCCGCCGATCACCTCACTCCCGTGGGGCCCACCGAAGCGGCCTATCACGGCCGCCGTGCGTTGGAGCAGGGGGGTCGTCTCGGCTGCACCGCGAAGGTGCTCGGCGACATGCTGATCGATGTGCCGCCGGCCAGCCAGATGCACCGGCCCGTCATCCGCAAGACCGTCGATCTCACCGGTCTGATCATCGATCCGTTGGTGCACCCCTATTACGTGGAGGTCACGGCCAACGACCTTGGCGGCGACCGCAGCGATCTGCGCCTGCTGACCGATGCGCTGAGCGCCCAGTGGGGTCTGGCGAACCTGAGCATCACACCGAACGCGCTGCGCCGCCTGCAACCGGCACTGCACCACGAGGGCCGCGACGTGACGGTGGCGGTCCATTCCAACCCGGCGGGTGGGCAGCCGATGATCACCGGTGTGTGGCCGGGATTCTTCGACGAGCTGTACGGCGTGGCCATCGACGTTGGTTCCACCACCGTGGCCGGTCATCTGTGCGACATCGCCAGCGGTGAAATCCTCGCGTCGGCCGGTCTGATGAACCCGCAGATCCGCTTCGGTGAGGATCTGATGAGTCGAGTCTCGTACGTGATGATGAACCCGGGTGGTGAGGCCGAGCTGACGGCGGCCATCCGCGGTGCGCTCAACGACTTGATCCACGAGCTGTGTGCGCTGGCCACCAGGGACCGCGTCGCCCAGCACCTGCCCGCCGTGCGCCAGTCGGAGATCTCCGACATCGTGCTGGTTGGCAACCCGATCATGCACCACCTGATCCTGGGCATCGATCCCACGCCGCTCGGCGGGGCGCCGTTCCCGCTCGCCACCGATCTGCCCTTCGATGCGGCGGCGTCGGACATCGGCCTCGCCTGTCCGCTGGCTACGCTGCACATGCTGCCCTGCATCGCCGGTCACGTCGGCGCCGACACCGCGGGTGCAGTGTTGGCGGTGGGCCCACATCGCGGCGACGAGGTCGTACTGCTGATCGATGTCGGCACGAACGCCGAACTCGTGCTCGGCAACCGCCACGGCCTGGCGGCCGCCTCCAGTCCCACCGGTCCGGCGTTCGAGGGCGCGCAGATCTCCGGCGGCCAGCGTGCCACGGCCGGCGCGATCGAGCGGGTTCGCATCGACCGCGACACGCTCGAGCCGGTGCTTCGCATCATCGGCTCGGATCGATGGAGCAACGAGCCGGGGTTTGCCGAATCGCTGCCCGAGGTGGGCATCACCGGCATCTGCGGATCCGGCATCATCGAGGTCATCGCCGAGCTGTTCCTCGCCGGGGTCATCGATCAGGACGGCACCATCAAAGGTGAAGCCGCCGAGCGGACCGATCGTGTCGTGAGCGACGGGCGGACATGGGCGTACGTGCTGCAGCGCTCCGGAGAACGAGCGGGCACGCCCGAGCTGCGCATCACCCAGAACGACGTGCGCGGCATCCAGCTCGCCAAGGGGGCGCTGTATGCAGGTGCCCGGCTGTT
>JAYTSB010000049.1:0-5296 GCA_043745825.1 Actinomycetota bacterium
TCGGGATGACTCAGTTCTGCCGGGATGGCTCAACCAGGTTGGATCGCTCGACGGGGGCGGCTTGCTGAGGACCGTGCGATGGGATCGGCTCCCGTCGCCGTGGCGCCGGCGTCGACAGCGTCGATCGATTGATTCCGGTCGCTCGCTGCTGTCACTCCGGACGGGCTGTCGGGTTGACAGCACGGATCGTCAGGTTCGCGCGCTTTGGTGCTGTCGCGGGAAGGGCCTGGTGGCCCCTCCGTTTCGTCATGACGAAACGGAGGGTGTACATCTCACACCGGAGGATTCGGGGGTGAGCGGGACCAATGCGACCGAAGAGAGTGTCGCCGGCGAGGCGACGACTCGGTTTCGTCGTGACGGAACAGAGTCGGGTCAGATGTCCATGCCGAAGCGGTCGTGCATGACCTGGGCCATGCCGTCGAGTCGATCGCCGGGCAGCGGCGCGAGCAGGATGCGGCTCACACCAAGCGTCTGCAGGTGCTCGATCCGGGTACACAGCTCGTCGACGCTGCCTCCCCCGCCCCCGGCGGACAGTTCGATCTCGCCGGGGTCGCGCCCAGTAGCAGCGCACTCCTCGCGCATGACATCGAACAGGCCGCCCAACTCGTCGAGCTTGCCACTTCCTGGAAAGAAGCCGTTGCCGAGACGCGCGGCGCGCTGCGCGGCACGCTTGGTGTGGCCACCGATGACGATGGGCACGGTGCCCTGGGCCGGACGTGGCAGCGAGATGCAGTTGTCGAACGACGTGTACGTGTTGTGCACGCTGGCCTTCTCGCCGCTCCACAGGGCGCGCATCGCCTCGACGTAATCGTCGTGGCGGGTGCCGCGATCGGCGAATGGCACACCCAGAGCGTTGAACTCCTCCTCGAGCCACCCCACACCGACGCCGAGGATGACCCGGCCCCCGCTGAGGGCATCGACGGTGGCGACTTCCTTGGCGGTGATGGCCGGGTTGCGCTGCGGCACGATGAGGATGCCGGTGGCCAGCTTGATCCGTTCGGTGACAGCCGCAACATAGGCCAGCCAAATCAGCGGATCGGGTAAGTCGAACGACTCGGCCCCGCCGGCCATCTTGCCGCTTGGGTCATACGGGTACTTCGACTCGTAGCCACTCGGCACGAGCACGTGCTCGACGGTCCACAGCGATTCGAAGGACAAGGTCTCGGCCTTGACGGCCAACGCCTTCGCTCCGGCGGCGGTGGAGCCCATCCCAGTGTTGACGAACATCAAGCCGAACTTCATGGCGGCAGACTATTGCACTGCGGGACATGACACCGCGAGTCACGGCACTGCGACTGACGGCACTGCAGGCGGTCACGCTGGGCTGGCGATCTCGCGGTCGTGCAGCGGTGCGGCTGCGTCGAGCAGCCAGTCCACGAGTTCGCGGAGCTCTCGTTCGGTGCGCTTGCCCGGCGCGGCGAGATCTCGGCGGGCGTCATCCACCGCGCACGCGAGGACATAGAGGTCGTCGCGGAGGCTGTCCAACTCCGAGCGGGCCACCACGAGATCGGTCTCGCTGATGGCCAGCTCCCGGGCGCGTTGGCGCGCCACCCAGTCCCATTGCCGGCACGCCTGCCGGCAGTACGCCCGCTTGCGCCCGGTGCGGGCTGCCGGTGGCAGGACGCGTCGGCACCAACGACATCGTGGCGGCACCGCTCCCCCGGTTGCTCCGGGCTCACCCGACATCGCCGCTTTCGTCATGACGAAACAGTACCGACGAGCGTTGGTCAATACAGGGATCGGTCACCGGTCGATCAGCTGGCCGTCGGCGCTCCACACCGCTTCGGCCTGGTCGAGGCGCTCGGTGGCCATCTCGCGCAGTTCCTCGGCCGCTGCTGCGACGAGCACGTTGAGCAGCGCCAGCGTGCCGACGTGGCTGTCGAACGGACCCACACCGCCCGCACTGAGCACCATCGCTACGTCGGCCAGGCCCGCCAGGGGCGACAGCGCGCTGTCCGTGAGCGCCAGCACCCAGGCCCCGCGCCGCTTGGCCTCCTTGGTGGTCTTGACCACCCAGCGGTCGTATCGGCGCAGGTCAACGGCAATCAACGCATCTCCCTCACGCAGCTGCGAGAGTCGGCGGCTGACCGCCACCTCATTGCCGGTCAGCAGCTCCACGCCGGGCCGCAGTGCCAACAGATCGCCGACGAACTGCACGCTCACGCCGGTGGAGGCGTCGCCGCTGAGCACGAGGACGCTGCGGTCCAAGTCACACAACCGCGTCCGGGCGAGCTCGATCGACCGCTCGTCCAGGGCCAGCAGCGTGGCCTGCACGTTGTCCAACTCGCGCTGCAGGTGTCGCTGCACCACCACCCCACCGCGAGCTTCGCGGATGCGGACGGCGGCCGGCCGCAACTGGTTGGACAGCTCGTGCTGGACCGCAGCCTGCAGGGCCGTGAAGCCCTCGAAGTCCAGCTTGCCTGCGAGGCGGACCACGGTTGCGGCGCCGGCATTGGCGGCTTCGGCGAGTTCGGCCACCGTGCCGAACGCCACCAGCTCCGGACGGTCGAGCACGATCTCGGCAACCCGACGCTCGGCTGTGGTCAGCTGTGCGCCGACCTCGGTGATGCGAGCCGCGACCTCCATGCGCCGCAGCGTAGTGCAGCTCGCCGGGCCCACCCAGCCGTTGCTTCAGCCATGCAACCTTCTGGTCTGTTACTTCCAACCGTGGTACAGTATGGAACATGCATTCCACTCGCCGAACGGATGTCGACCTCGTCACACACGCCGGGCAGCTCGCCGGCGATCTTCCGGCGTCGATGCGCGCCCAGCTGGAGGCGTTCCGAACCAGTGCCCCGCCAGCCGGCTGCATGCTGCTGCGCGGACTGCCGGTCGGTGAGCTCCCGCCCACCCCGGCCGAGCCCACCGCGCCGACCACCAAGTCCGATCCCACCGAGCTGCGCCTCCTGACGGTGGCGTCGGTGCTGGGTGAGCCCGTTGGCTACCTGCCCGAGCACGGCGGCGATGTCGTCCAGAACATCGTGCCCGTGCAGTCGAGCGCAACGAGCCAGACCTCGACCTCGTCCACCGTGGACCTGATGTTCCACACCGAGGCAGCATTCCATCCCCATCGGCCGAAGTACCTCCTGTTGTTCTGTCTTCGCGGCGATCCGCAGGCCCGCACCACAGTGGCCTCGATCCACGCTGCCCTGCCCTACCTCCACCGCGACGTGATCGACGTCCTGTTCGATCGCCGATTCCGCTGCGCTGTCGACGAGAGCTACCTGCATGACCGCCAGAACGTGCTCGGTGAGCCGATTGCCGTGCTCACGGGCACGGTCGCTGACCCGTCGATGGTCTTCGACCAGGATCTCATGGTGGGCATGGACGAGGAAGCCGACGAGGCACTCCACCTGCTCGGCGAGGCACTGCAGGCCCACCACACCTCCGTCACACTCGAACCTGGCGACCTTCTGGTGTTGGACAACGACATGGTCGTGCACGGACGCAGCCCCTTCGCCGCCCGGTTCGACGGCACCGACCGCTGGTTGCAGCGCGCCTTCGTAATCGCAGACCTTGCCGCAAGCAATGGCGAGCGCAGCGGCCGGGTCATCACCACCGTCTTCGGCGTCTAACGCGCCCTCGCCGGGGCCACCGCAGCAACGCGCGGGCATACTGGCCCGATGATCTCCTCACCTGCTCCGGGACGCGCCTTTGCCAGCGACAACGCAGCCGGCGTTCATCCCACGGTGATGGCTGCCCTCCAAGAGGCCAACAGCGGCCACGCCCTCGCCTACGGCGACGATCGTTGGACCGCCGAGACCACGGCCCTGGTCCGTGATTTGTTCGGCGTTCCTGCGGAGGTGTTCCTGGTGTGGGGCGGTACTGGGGCGAACGTGATGGCGCTCGGCACGATGCTCGGGCCCGCCGAGGCGGTGATCTGCACGAACTGGGCGCACATCAACGTGGACGAAACCGGCGCACCGGAGCGCATCCTCGGGGCCAAGCTGATCGACCTCGACTGCCCGGACGGCAAGCTGGTCCCCGCCCAGATCGAGGACCAGGCCCATGCACTCGGGCAGATGCACCACGCCCAGCCCGGCGTCGTCAGCCTGACACAGAGCACCGAGCTCGGCACCACGTACTCGGCTGCGGAGATTGGTGCGCTGTGCGACACCGCGCACAGGCTGGGCATGAGCGTGCACGTCGATGGCGCCCGGCTGGCCAACGCAGTGGCGGCCCAGGGCGCCGATCGCGACGCGCTGCGCAGCATGGTCGTGGACACCGGCGTGGACGTGCTGACCTTCGGGGCCACCAAGAACGGGATGATGTACGGCGAAGCCGTTGTCTACCTGAACGATTGCTTCACCCGCACGGCCCCCTACGTGCGCAAGATGGTCACCCAGCTGCCGTCGAAGATGCGTTTCGTGGCCACCCAGTTCAACGCCCTCGTGAGCGACGGTTTGTGGCTTCGCAACGCGGCTCACGCCAATCGCATGGCGACCCGGCTGTACGAGGCGACGCGTGACATCCCTGGCGTGACCTACGACGCTCCGCCGCAAGTGAACGCAGTGTTCCCTCATCTGCCGCTCGCTGCCATCGAGCCGTTGCGGAGCTGGTGCTTCTTCTGGGATTGGAACGTGGCCACCCACCAGGTGCGCTGGATGACAGCGTGGGACACCACAGAGGAGGACGTGGACGCCTTCGCTGCGGGCGTTCGCGAGTGCCTGAGCTGAGCATGAACGCTCCAGTCGAGGTGCGTTCTGGAACAGTAAAATCATTGCACGATGCAATTGACTCAGTAGTTACTTCTCCCTAAGATCCTCACGTGTTCGCTGGGGAGCGGGCGCCACGTCTTGTTTGGGCTCGAGGGGGCACCATGGCAGCTGTTGAGATCATGTTCCATCGTGAAGCCACCGACGACCGGTGGATGAGCGACGCAGCGTGCAAGGGATTGACGAACCTGTTCTTTCCGGCGCCCGCTGAGCGGCCCCAGGCCCGTGATCGTCGCGAGGCGATGGCCCGGTCGGTGTGCGGGAGCTGCCGGATGAGCACGATCTGTCGCATGTATGCACGCGACAACCACGAGTACGGGTTCTGGGGTGGCGAGAGCGAGGACGAGCGCCACAGTGCCGGCTTCCGCTTGATCGCCCCCATCGGCGTGCGCGCCCGCGGCATCAGCTGACGGCTTGCAGGCCGGCCATCGCCGGATGCCAAGCTGAACCCATGTCCCGGAAAGGCATCGCCACGTGAACGCGCCGATCGACGTCTGCGTGATCGGCAGCGCCAACCTCGACCTTGTCGCCACGGCTGATCGCCTTCCCGGACCCGGTGAGACCGTGCACGGCCACACCTA
>JAYTSB010000050.1:0-4470 GCA_043745825.1 Actinomycetota bacterium
ACCCGGATCAGCAGGGCGAGGAGGATGTAGTTGGCCACGAGCGAGGACCCGCCGTAGCTCACGAACGGCAGGGTGATGCCGGTCAACGGCAGGACGCGGATCACGCCGCCGATGATGATGAACGCCTGCACCCCCATCAGCGCGGTGAGGCCGGTGGCAAGCAGCTTCTCGAAGGCGCGCTCGGCACGGATTGCCACGCGCAGGCCGGCGCCGACGATCAGCATGAACGACATCAGGATCGCCGTGGCGCCGAACAGGCCGAGCTCTTCGGCGATGCCCGCGAAGATGAAGTCGTTCTGCACTGCGGGAATCAACGTGGGGTGCCCTTGGCCGAGGCCGGCACCGCCCAGGCCGCCGTCGCCGATCGCGAACATGCCCTGCACGATTTGGTAGCCCTTGCCGGTGTAGCGGCTCCACGGGTCCAGCCAGATGTTGACGCGATCTTGGACGTGGCTGAAGTTGCGGAACGAGAAGTAGGCCGCGGCGCCGAACAGCACGAACCCGATGACGAGGAACGTCGCCCGCTCGGTGGCCACCCACAGCATCACCACGAAGAGGGTGAAGAACAACAGCGACGAGCCGAGATCCTTCTGGCCCACCATGACCACCACGGCGAAAGCCCACGCGAACACGATCGGAAGGAAGTGGCGCGGCTCGGGCAGGCGGAGAGGCCCGATGTGCCACGTGCCGGCGGCGATCAGCTCTCGGCGCTCGTACAGGTAGCCGGCAAAGAACAGCGCGAGCAGGATCTTGGCGAACTCGCCCGGCTGGAAGTTGACCGGACCGACCCGCACCCAGATCCGCGCGCCGCCGACGCTGCGGCCGACGCCGGGCACCAGCGGCAGCAGCAGCAGCCCGGCACCGAGCACGAAGAAGGTCCACTTCAGGCGGGCCAGATCAGGGGCGCGTTGCACCACCACCAGCGTGGCCACATACGCAGCGATGGCGATGAAGCTCCACAGGGTCTGCAGCCCGGCGAGGTGATCGTTGAGCCGCGTGATCATCACGTAGCCGATGCCGTGCAGCATTGCCGCGAGCGGGAGGAGTGTGCTGTCCGCGCCACGGGCGAGCAGGCGGGTGGCGAGGTGGGCCAGGATGAGCAAGCCGAGCAGCGTGATGAAGAACGGCACGATCGTGGGTGGGATCGTTGCGTTCTTGCCCAACGAGGCCAGCACGTAGGCCGCGGCGGTGATGACTCCTGCCATGACGACCAGGCCGAGTTCGGTACTCCGGCGAGACAGGGGGTGCATCTAGCCCCCCGTTGGAACGGTCGTGGTGGTTTCGCCGGTTGACTGGGTGGTGGTGGAGGCCGCCACCGTGGTGGTGGTGACCTCTGTTGTGGTGGTGGGGACGACCTGCTCATTGATGAACGCTGCAGCCTGTTCGGCCGATTCGTACGTGACGTGCTGATCGATCACCGCAATCAACGATGGGTCCAACTCGTCGCGGGTGCGAGCGCTCACCTGCGCCACCGTCGGGTTGAACCACAGCACTCCGCCGGGCTGACCCTTGAACACCACGACCTGATCACCGTCGAAGCCGACGAAGTAGCCGCTGCGCGCATGCACGGCGATGAGCGTGAACGTGACCGTGACGATGGCTGCCAGCACCACGATGAACAAGAACAGTCCACCGGTCAGTCGGCGCTTGCGGGGGCGCGCCGTGGATGCCACATCCGCCGGGGCCGCCGACTTGACCTCCGGAGCCATCACCGGTTGCGATGTTGCGGATGGCAGGGACGGCGCGGAACCGGCGGGCGCGCCAACGCCGGCAGCGCCTGCTGACACGATCGTCGGCGCCTCCGCTGCGACTGGCTCATCACTCGCTCCGGCCGATGTGGTCGGGGTCGGTGTGGTCGAGCGGATGGGGGGTGTCGGGAGTGTGGGGGGTGTCGGCAGTGTCGGGAGTGTCGGGACGGGGACCGCTGGCGGCGGCTCGGTGGGTATGGCCGTGAGGTCAGGCCGGGTGATCTCGGCGGCGTGCGACGCTTCGTCGGGCGTCAGGACACCGTCGGTACTGGCCGCGTCCGGTGGAGCCGTGGCGTCGTCGGCCCAGATCGCCGGCTCATCCGCATCGCCAACCCACTCGGGGTCGTACGTCATTTCGCCGGTGGGATCCGGCGGTTCGGCGCCGTCGAGGACGTCGACGACCACGACGGTCACGTTGTCACGACCGCCGTGGCGGTTGGCAAGATCGACAAGCTGTTCCGACAGCGCCTGGGGGTCGTCCACGGCGGCGACGAGCTCGAGGATCTCGTTGTCGGGCACTTCGTCGACCAGCCCGTCGCTGCAGAGCACGAAGCGGTCCCCACGCACCAGCGGCAGAGTCCACATGTCGGTGCGGACGCTGGGTTCGATGCCGAGCGCACGGGTGACGATGTTGCGTCGCGGATGGGTGCGGGCTTCCTCGATCGTGATGTGCCCGGTGGCGACCAGTTCCTGCACGTAGCTGTGGTCCACCGTCACGCGTTGCAGCCGACCGCTGCGGAACCGGTAGGTGCGGGAATCGCCGACGTTCAGCAGCACCAGCTGCTCGGGTGAGTGGTCCTGGGCCTTCAGCACGGCGATGGCCGTGAGCGTGGTGCCCATCCCGGTCTGAGCAGCATTGGCCCGGGCCGCGCCGTGGATCGCGGCATTGGCCTCCAGCACCACGCTGATGGCCTGGTCCTCGCTCGCAGCGCCTTGACCGAGCTTGTCGCGCACGATGCTGGCCGCGAGCGCGCTGGCCACTTCTCCCGCCTGGTGGCCGCCCATGCCGTCGGCCACGGCGAACACGAAGGGCCCGTCGACGAACGTGTCCTCGTTCTCGGCACGCACCATTCCTGGGTTGGTGGCCGCACCCGACCGCAGCTCGGCCATCAGGAGGCCTCCAGCACGGTGCTGCCGATCTGGAGCCGGTCGCCCTTGTGCAGCGCAGTCGGGGCAGTGAGTCGAGCGCCGTTCACGTATGTGCCATTCGTGCTGCCGATGTCCTCGATGATGATGGTGCCGGCGTCGTTGAACACCCGGGCGTGGAGTTGGGACACGAACGTATCGTCAGGAACGCTCACTGTGCAGCCGGGCGCCCGACCGAACGTGATCTCCTGAGCCACGCTGATGGCCGTGCCCTTGTTGGCCTTTGGTTCCAGGACGATGAGTCGCGTGACTGCGCCGCGCCTACTCTTCGGCGCCTTGCCCGCCGGAGCATGGGCGACGGCCGCAGGCAGCGGCGAGACGTGGGCGGCAGCGCGTGCCATCGGTGCAGCGGCGCCCGGGCGTGGTCCGCGGACTTCGCTCCACACCGCCCAGAGCACCCGCGCAAAGAACAGGTACAGCAGCGCCAGCAGCGCGAACTTGAGGATGTTGAGCAGCGAATCCGTCATGCAGTTCGGGCGCCTCTCGCGACGTCAGCTGGCCTCGAAGCGGATGTGCGTGCCGCCGAAGCTGATGATGTCGCCGTCGTGCAAGACCTGCTCACCCTCGACGCGGATGCCGTTCACCTTCGTGCCGTTGGTGGAGCCGAGGTCCGCAATGACGAAGTTGCGGCCGGCGGCGCGGAACTCGGCATGGCGACGGCTGACGTTGGAGTCGTTCAACGGGATGCTGGATTCAGGCAGGCGGCCAACGGTGAACACCTTGCCGGCCAGGGGCAACCGGTCGCCGCTGGGCATGACGAGCGTGCCGACGCCGCCACCGCCACTGGCCTCCCGCATCCCCGAGACAATGGTGAACCGGCCGGCCTTGGCGTTCTCGTCCACCAACAAGCTCACCGACACCGGACCCATGAAGTGGTAACCCTCTTCGCGAGCGTGCTCGCGGGCCGCCTCACCGAGCTCGGTCACGAGTGCGGCCTCGATCTCGGCAAAACCGGCGTGATCGCGCGGGCTGATGTGGAACTGGAACTGGTTGGGCACGATGCGCCGACCCTTCACATCCACGGAGCGGTTGTCGTCCATCTCGCGCACAAGACGGCGGCCGAGCTCGATTGGACGGATGCTGCTCTTACCCGAACGCGAAAACACACCCTCGACCATACGCTCCACACCGTGCTCGAACGACTGCAATCCCATGTCACGAGACACAGTAGTGGTCAGGGGTGCTGAACAGGTGCGCGGCATCGTCTCGGGGGTACCCGCTGGGGCCTTGCGTGAGTCATCGGTCCCTGTTGGTTGCCGGTGATGGAGTTGCTACCGTGTGGGTTCCACTCGGGCGAGTGGCGGAATAGGCAGACGCGCTGGCTTCAGGTGCCAGTATTCGAAAGGATGTGGGGGTTCAAGTCCCCCCTCGCCCACGGCAAAGCCCCTGCTCGACAGGGGCTTTTCTTGTGTGGGCTCTGGCCCCCGTCGCTACCTGCTTGGTTCCTTGGGCCCTCCTTCGGGCGCAGGTCAGTCGTCCCTCCTCGTTACCTGAACGTGCTGGACAGCAGCGCGACCCGAAAGTGGGGATACAGGCGCAGCGGCAGCGTTAGAGAAGCTACGGTCGTATGCCGACT
>JAYTSB010000051.1:0-3739 GCA_043745825.1 Actinomycetota bacterium
GCGAGGCGCCGCGCAAGGGCGAGACCGCGTCCGTGTGGCGCGGCCGGGTCGTCGGATCCGCGGAACAAGCCCTCGGCGGCGCGTTCGCCGATGATGCCCTCGTCGCTGATGCGCAGCTGACGTTCGGAGACATCGATCCGCACATCCCCCCGACCGTGGCGCAGCGCGTTGTCGAGCAGGATGTCGATGATCTGGCCGACGAAGCCCGGTGTGGCCAGCACAGCGGTGCCCGTGCCGTGGCAGAGCAGACCGCGCCGGGCGAGCTGGAATCGGTGCAGCCAGTCGCCGCGATGCTCGAGCGCGATCTCCTGGAGGTGCACCTCCACGCGCTGGCTCCCACGCCCGCCGCGGGCCAAGTCGAGCAGCTCGTCGAGCGTGGCGGTCAGTTTGTCGGTCTGGGCGAGGGCGTGGTTGGCGTCGCTGCGCACCGCGTCGTCGTCATGACTGGCGAGCAGCTGCAACTGCAAGGCGATGCCCGTCAGCCCGGTGCGCAGCTGATGGGTGGCGTCGCCTGTGAAGCTGCGCTCGGAGGTCAGCGTCTTGTCCAGCCGGCTCGCACTGGTGGAGAGCGTGGACCGAATGTCGTCGATCTCGCGGATGCCCGACGGCGGCGGCAGGGCTGCACTGAAGTCGCCGGCCCCGAGGCGGGCGGCAGACGCGGCCAGCTGCTCGAGCGGTCGCGACACGCGTGCGCCGAAGATCGCGGCCAGCACCGCGGCCAGCAGCACCCCCCCCGCGGCGAGCACGCTGAGCAGGACGAACTCGCTCGTCAGCCGGCGGCGGAGATCCTGCCCGCTCGTGGAGACGTCGACCACCGTGGAGTTCGGGCCGGCGGCAACGGCGTGGAAACCGCCGCGGATCTCGGGTCCGTACGCGGCCACCACCGCCCCGGTGGCGTCGCGCACCTCGATGTGGTCGCCGTCGGGTACCAGCCCGCTGAGCTGACCCGGACGCAGCTCCTGCCCGTTGGCGAACAGGGCGTCGAGGTTCGTGCCGATGGTGGTGGCCTGCGCCGTGAGCCGGCTGCGCAACTCGTCCTCAGTCGCCCGCTTGAGCAGCAGCACCACCGGCGTCGCCAGCACCAGCAGCACCATCACGGCGACGAGAATGGTGTTGCGGACGAGCCGCCGACGCATGGCTCAGCCCGCTTCGTATCGGAAACCGATGCCGCGGACCGTGATGATGCGCTCGGGGGTGTCGCTGTTGTCGCCGATCTTGCGCCGCAGCGAGGCGATGTGCGTGTCCAGGGTGCGCGTCGAACCCCACCAGTTCTCGTCCCAGACCTCCGACATGATCATCTCGCGTCGCAACGTCTCGCCGTGGTGGGTGGCGAGCAGTACCAACAGGTCGAACTCCTTCGGTGCGAGGGCGAGCTCCTCGTCGCCGATCCACGCTCGGCGGGCGGCCGGGTCGAGGCGAAGGTTGCCAAAGGAATGCGCGTCACCGCTGTTGCCCGCCGACACAGAACTGGCCCTCAACCGGGTGCGGATGCGCGCCGTCAGCTCGGCAACACGGAACGGCTTGGTGATGTAGTCGTCGGCGCCGGCATCGAGGCCGACCACCAGGTCGACCTCCTCGTTGCGCGCGGTGAGCATCACGATCGGGAGGCCGGGATTGGTGACGCGAAGCCGGCGACAGACATCGAGCCCGTCGATGTCCGGCAAGCTGAGGTCGAGGAGCACGAGATCCGGGGTGGAGTCCTGCGCGGCGACCAACGCAGCCTCGCCGCCGGCCACGTGGCGCACGGTGAAGCCCTCGGCCTCCAGCATGCGAACCAGGGGGAGGCTGATGCGTTCGTCGTCTTCGACCAGCAGCAGCGAGTTCATGCGATGGATCGTAGGCGTTGGGCGTCGCGGAAGGTGACGCTCAGCGGTTGCGACGTCGCAGTGCGGCGCCGTGGGCGGCGAAGCCCTCGTGATCCGCGAGCGCCAGGATGGGCGCCGTCATCGCCTGCAACGCCGCTTCATCGGCCTCGGCGATCGCGGTGCGCTTCAAGAAGGTCTCCACCGTGATGCCCGACGACACGTGCGCGAAGCCGCTGGTGGGCAGCGATGCCGGGCAGCCGATGAGGTAGTTGGCTGCGCTGAACGGGGTGTGCTGGCCGAGCAGGATCTCGCCGGCCTCGGTCAGCAGCTCCAGCGTTGCGGACCGTTCGGGTTCACTCAACGCCAACTGCAGGTGCTCGGGCGCGTAGCGGTTGACGACGGCTGCAGCCGCTTGCAGCGAGTGGACCAGGATGCACCCGCCGTTCACGCCGAGCGCGGCGCGAGCCGCAGCGGAACGAACCTCGGGTAGATCGGCCAGCTGGTGGGCGAGCTCGGCGTCCACGGCATCCGCCAGTGCAGCCGAAGTCGTGACGAGCAGCACCGCAGAGTCCGTGCCGTGCTCGGCCTCGATCAGCAGATCGGCGGCCAAGCGCATCACGTCGGCGTGCTCGTCGGCGATGACCACGCTCTCGGTGGGCCCGAGCAACATCATCGTGGCCGTGCCGTGGCGCTGCATCTCGACCTGCGCGCACGTCACCGCTGGGGAGCCCGGGCCAACGACCTTGCGCACCTTCGGAATCGACTCGGTACCGAAGCCGAGCGCAGCCACCCCCGCCGGGCCGTTGACCCGGAAGACCTCGGTGATGCCGAGCTTGCGGCACACGACCAGCACCGCCGGGTCCACCTCACCGCCACCACCCGGTACAGGCGGCACCACGAGCGCGAGCTTGGCGACGCCGGCCACCACGGCGGGCACGGCGAGCTGGTATGCGACAGATGGATAGCTCGCCTTGCCGCTGGGCACGAACAGTCCGGCGCTCGCGATCGGCGTGATCTTCTCGCCGACGAACAGACCGGGGCGGCTCTCGATCCGCCAGTCAGCAGCGTGCTCGCGGACGGCGTGGTTGAACGTGAACAGGTTGGCGATCGCCTCGTCCAATGCGGCGTCGACATCATCTGATACCGCTGCTGCGGCGAGTTCCTCGGCGCTGACCCGAAGCTGGTCCGGCGTGACGGTGATGAGGTCGTGATCGTGCAGCGCCCGGCACACGGCTTCGTCGCCGTTGACGCGCACGTCCTCGATGATGCGCGCGATGGACTCACGCAGGCCGGGATCGAAGATGTCGTCGAGACCGCGGTGGCAGACGGCCTCGCGCTCGGTCTCGTGCATCGTCGCCCAGGTCATCCGCCGCAGCACCGTTTCACTCGACATCGCCTCACTCGACATGTGGCACAAGGTACCGGGCATGGCGCGCCTCCGGCGGGCTAGGATCGCGCCACGTTCCCCATCGTCGCTTTGGAGCGTGCATGCCTGTCACCGTTGTTGTTGGAGCCCAGTGGGGCGATGAAGGCAAGGCCAAGGTCATCGACCTGCTCTCCAAGGAGCACGGCTACGTCGTTCGCTACCAGGGCGGGCACAACGCAGGTCACACGGTGGTGGTGGGCGACGAGCGCTACGCACTGCAGCTGATCCCTAGCGGCATCCTCTACGACCACGTCGTGCCGGTGATCGCCAACGGTGTTGTGGTGGACATGCCCACCCTGTTCAACGAGATCGACACGCTCGAACGCCGGGGCATCTCCTGCGAGCGCCTGCTCGTCAGTAGCCATGCTCACCTCATCTTTCCTTGGCATCAGGCGTGGGATGCGCTGGCCGAGTCCGCTCTCGGCGACGCCAAGATCGGCACCACCCTGAAGGGCATCGGGCCCGCCTACGCCGACAAGGCCAATCGCACCGGGCTCCGCGCAGGTGA
>JAYTSB010000052.1:0-2412 GCA_043745825.1 Actinomycetota bacterium
TCGCTGTGCCAGTCGGGGCGCTGAGGTGCATGTGCTCGACGCGTTGGGTGACCCGCGCATCGACCAGCTGGAGGATCGAGCGGGCATCGTCCGGTTGCACGAGCGTGAGCGCGTGGTCCGGCTTCTCGATCACGTCTCGTCCACCATCGCCAAACGCAGTGCCGGCACCCCCACCTCTGACGGCGCCGACGTGGTGCTGTGCGTGGATGGGCTCGGCGCTGTCCGCGCCGCGTTCGAACGCGACGACGAATGGTCGCGGTTGGAGCAACTGGATCACATCGTTGCGGGTGGCGCCGCGTGTGGCGTGCGGGTGATCGCGACAGTGTCCCGAGCGGGAGCGATCCCGGCTGCCGCATTGACGCAGATCGCTCAGCGCTGGGTGTTCCACCTCGCCGAGCCGCTCGATGGTGCGACGCTCGGCGTGGCACCCAGCGCCGTACCGGGACCGACGCCGGGGCGATTGGTCGTGGCGGCCTCCGGTCTGGAGGCGCAGCTCTTCATGGGTCCGGTGGAGGCGCCGCTCCATCACGCCCGCCCCGTTGCGCCACGCACCATCACCACGCTCGCCAGCGAAGTGGCGTTGACCGACCTGCCGCTTGCGGTTGCGAGCGGGGGCGATGTGCTCGCACCAATCGGTTCCGACTTCGAGACACTCGGCCCGGCGGTGCTGCCGATGACCGCTGGCGAGCACGTGCTGGTGGTCGGACCACAGCGGAGCGGCCGGTCGGCGGCCCTGCACACGATCGCGACGTGCTGGCAGCGTGCTGTGCCCGAGGGCCGGGTGCTGTGCATCGCGCCGCGCCGCTCGAGCCTTCGGGTAGGTGATCCCTTCGAGAGGGTCGATGCGCTCGTGGGGTCGCTCGGGCAGCACGCTGTCTCTGATCGAATCATGGTGGTGATCGACGACGCCGAACTCGTCGACGATCCAGGAGGTCGGCTCGCCGCGCTCCTCGCGGCCCGTCCCGAGCACATCGTAGTGATCGCGGCCGGCCGCCCCGAAGCCTTGCGCGCCGCCTACGGGCACTGGACCGCCGGGGTGCGACGCTCGCGCCTCGGGCTGGTGATGAGCGGATGCGCCGACATCGACGCCGACCTATTCGGTGTGGCCTTGCCGCGACGCGCCCCACTCGCGCCCCGTCCGGGACTCGCCTGGATGGTGGCCGAAGGCGGGCGGCGGCTGGTCCAGATCGCGCGGGTGCCGGTTGGTGACGGGACGGAGCCACGCCGCGCTGGCGCACCACTGGTCGCACTTGACGTCGTCGGGGTGGTGCCGTAAAGGTGGGCGACGTATGTCGTCCAAGCCCTCACGCCTCCTCACCGTCGGCGCCGCCCAACTCGGTCCGGTGCAGCGAGACCACACCCGTGCCGAGGTCGTGGCTCGGCTGATCGCGCTGCTGCACCAGGCCCATGATCACGGCGTGGAGCTCGTTGTCTTCCCGGAGTTGGCACTCACCACGTTCTTCCCGCGCTGGTTCGTCGACGACATCACCGAGGCCGACCACTGGTACGAACGATCGGTGCCGAACGCAGACACGCAGCCGCTGTTCGACGAGGCCAGGCGGCTCGGCATCGGTTTCTGCCTCGGCTACGCACTGCTCGAGACCGCTGCCGACGGGACGGTGCACCGTCACAACGTGCAGACCCTCGTCGAGCGCGACGGCTCCATCGTCGCCACCTATCGCAAGGTGCACATCCCCGGCCACGAGCACAACGAGCCCGACCGGCCTTTCCAGCACGCCGAGCGGTACTACTTCGAACCCAGCACCCAGGGCTTCGGCGTATGGCGTGCGTTCGGCGGCATCGTCGGGATGATGATCTGCAACGATCGTCGTTGGCCGGAGTCGTACCGGGTGATGGGCCTGCAGGGCGTGGAGATGATCCTCTGCGGCTACAACACGCCGATCCACTACGTGCCCGATCCCAGCCAGGACATCCTGCAGGGCTTCCACAACGCGCTGGTGATGCAGAGCGGGGCATACCAGAACGGCACGTGGGTTGTCGGTGTCGCCAAGGGCGGCGTGGAGGAAGGGGTTGATTCGCTCGGTCAATCGATGATCGTCGCGCCCAGTGGCCAGATCGTTGCCCAAGCGCTCACCACGGCCGACGAGCTGATCGTGGCCCGCTGCGACCTCGACTGGTGCGCCCGATACAAGGGCACCTTGTTCGACTTCGACCGCTACCGCCGCCCCGAGGCCTACGCCCGCATCACCGCCCAACGCGGCGTCGAGTTGCCGCCCCCCTGACCCGCTTGGCGCGCCCGCGCGTCCGCGCCCGAGCGTCACCCGAACGCCGGGTGACCCATCGTGGCCCGTCGCGACAGTTCGGATCGGCCCAAACCGGTCGATCCGTGCGGTGACCGGACGCCCAGAACCCCGGGTGACCCCGCGTGACTTGTCGCGACAGTTCGGATCG
>JAYTSB010000053.1:0-2014 GCA_043745825.1 Actinomycetota bacterium
CGTCGATCAGGTCACCAAGCGGTGGGCATTGAACGCGCTGGCCGACGGCCGTTCGCGTCACGTCATCTGGACCATCGACTGGAACCTGACGTTCAACAGCGGCATGGCGTTCTCACGTGCGCAGGGCGTCGGGCCCTACATCGGCGCGATTGCGTTCATCGTCGTGATCGTCATGCTCCTCTCGCTGCGCCGCTCGGGTGGGCGCCTGTCCACCGTGGCCATCGGGCTCGTGGTTGGCGGGGCTCTCGGCAACCTCACCGATCGTGTCTTCCGCGAAGACGGCTGGCTGCGCGGACGCGTCGTGGACTTCATCGACCCCAATTGGTTCCCCATCTTCAACGTCGCTGACATCGGTGTCACCGTCGGTGGTGCGCTCCTGCTCATCGCCGCGTTGGTCGAGTCCCGGACGGCGTCGCGGTGATTCACGAGGAAATCCCCGCGGCCCTCGCCGGCGAGCGACTCGACCGCATCGTGGCGCTGCTCACGGACATCAGTCGATCCGACGCCGCTGCGCTCGTCGCCGCCGGCGGCGCCAGCATCGACGCCGTCGTGGCCATCAGCGGCAAGGTGCGCGTCACGATCGGTCAGATCGTGGAGATCGACACCGATCGCATCCCCCGCCGTCAGCTCCCGGTAGGCGACCCATCGATCGTCGTACCTGTGGTGTACGCCGACGACGACGTGATCGTGGTGGACAAGCCGGCGGGCCTGGTGGTGCACCCCGGGCACGGCCACCCCGACGGCACGCTCGTCAACGCGTTGTTGGCGCTCTACCCGGAGATCTCAGTGGTGGGCGATGTGATGCGCCCGGGAATCGTCCATCGGCTCGACGTCGGCACCAGCGGGCTGATGGTCGTGGCGCGCCGCCAGGTGGCCTACGAGTTGCTCGTCGCTGCGCTGGCCGCCCGCCAGATGAGCCGCGCCTACCAGACCCTGGTGTGGGGACATCTGGAGGCGCCCAACGGCCTGATCGACGCACCCATCGGGCGTGACCACCGCGATCCGCTCCGGATGGCCGTGGTGATCGACGGCAAGCCGGCGCGCACGCGTTACCGCACCGTCACCCGGTACACCGTGCCGGCCGACGTCAGCCGGCTGGAGTGCCATCTGGAGACCGGTCGCACCCATCAGATCCGTGTGCACCTCGCTGCTGCCGGGCACCCCGTGGTGGGCGACGGCGCATATGGTGGGATCCGCTCCGGGGTGTCTGCGGCGCGCCCGTTCCTGCACGCCGCAGCGCTTGGCTTTCAGCAGCCGGTGACAGGTGCGACGCTGGCCTTCGAAGCGCAACTGCCGGATGATCTGGTTGCCGTGCTCGCCGACCTGCACGAGTGAACGGCCCGAGTGAACGGCCCGAGTGAACGGCCCGAGTGAACGTCAGTGGATGAGCGGGCTGGCGAGGAGCTCGGGCCAAGGCTTGTTGCCCTGCGCGGCCTGGGCGATCTCGGACAGCGTGAAGCCTTCCATGTGGCGGCGCATCATCTCGCCGGCTTCGTGCCAGATCGCCAGCAGCACACACTGACCCTCGTGATCACATGCCCCGTCTTCGTGCGGTGAACCGAAGTCGCCGAGCGAGATCGGGCCGTCCACCGCCGAGAGGATCTCCGACAGTCGGATCTCGTTCGTGGGCCGGGCCAGAACGTAGCCGCCACCGACGCCACGCTTGGAGCGCACCAGTCCGGCGCCCTTCAGGGCGAGCAGAATCTGCTCCAGGTAGGGCTGGGGGAGCCCGGTGCGTCGGGCGATGTCGGCCACCGACGTGGGTCCGGGCTCGTCGATGTGCAGCGACAGCGACAGCAGAGCTCGACAGGCATAGTCGCCCTTGGTGGAAACGCGCACGGCCCCATCGTAGCGGCATGCGCTCGGTCAGCACGGCGAGCCGGGCGCCGCGTGCCGGCTGCGGAGGTGCCGACAACGAGCGGAGTGTGGCATGGGCGGGGCGAACGTGCTGGACTAGGGCTGCCGTGAACGAACAGCCCATTTTGCCTCAGTACAGCGGAGCGAACGTTCGCGG
>JAYTSB010000054.1:0-16196 GCA_043745825.1 Actinomycetota bacterium
ATCAAGAACCCGGCGGTAGTTCGCGCGTTGCCGACCCAGAACTCAATGCAGTCCCAGCCGAGCAGCAGGGCGGTGGCGGGGGGTGCGACGACGGGCGTGGACATCTATCCAGTGTCGACAGTCACACACGCCGTGGCAAGACATCCGTCGTAACCTGAGCACTTTGCTTGATTTCACTCATCATCCAGCACAGACTGCTCAGGTGCAACGCCCCAGTGCAGACTCCGCCGGATCCGAGGCCGGCGCCCTCGTCGCCCAACTGGCTGCCGCCACCCGGCCCAACGTGCTGGAGCTGTCCCGCCGGCTGGGCCAGGCGCGCAACACCGTGCAGGCGCGGATCGATCGCCTTCACGGCAGTGGGGTGATCCTCGGCTATGCGCCCATCATCGACCTCGCCGCGTTCGGGTACGCAGTGCTGGCGTTCACCACGCTGGAGATCGTGCAAGGCCAGGAATCGAGCGTGCTCGCAGGCCTGGGCGAGATACCCGAGGTGCTGGAGGCACACAAGATCACCGGGCCGGGAGACCTCCTGTGCCGGATCGTGGCGCGCAGCAACGATCACCTCCACGACGTGCTCGAGGCAGTGCTGGCCCTCAACGGCATCGCCCGCACCACAACGGCGCTCGCCCTGGCATCGCCGGTGCTTCGTTTGCACCCGGGTCCCGATGCCGTCGGCGCGCTGACGCGCTGACGCATGTCAGCCGCCGGGCGCGTACTGTCCGGGACATGCACAGCGAAGACATCGCGTACCTCGTCGACGGCAACCGGCACATCGGCCACCTCGTGCTCGACCGCGACCGCACGGACGAGCGTGCCGCGGTGCTGGTATGCCACGAGGGTCCGGGGCTCACCGACCTGGCCCGAGGCATTGCCGCCCGCCTGGCTGGCCTCGGCTACGTCGCCTTCGCACTCGACTACCACGGCGGGGGCAAGCCGTTGCCCCGTGAGGAGATGATGCCCCGCCTCGGTGCCTTGATGGGCGACCCCGACCGCATCCGCCGCCTCGCCCAGGCCGGCTACGACGTGCTCGTCGGCCAGCCCGAGGTGGACCGAACCCGGGTGGCAGCCATCGGCTACTGCTTCGGGGGCACCATGGCGCTGGAGTTCGCCCGTGGCGGCGCGCCTCTGCGGGCCGTCGTTGGCTTCCACAGTGGGCTCGGGACGAAGCGTCCGGAGGATGCACGCCACATCGCCGGCTCGGTGCTCGTGCACATCGGTGCCGACGATCCCATGATCCCCCCGCAGCAGCGCGCCGATTTCGAGGCGGAGATGCGCGCCGGTGAGGTCGACTGGCGGATGTGCCTGTACGGCGGCGCCCAGCACAGCTTCACCAACCCCGATGCAGCCCTGGCGGGGATGCCCGGCGTCGTTTACGACGAGGCCACCGACCGTCGCTCGTGGCGGGCGACGCTCGATCTGTTCGACGAGGTGCTCGGTCCAGTGTGATCCAGCCTGGTGTGAGCCCGCTCAGGACGCGCCGGCCACGCTGACGAGCACGAGCGCGCCAACGGCCATCAGCATCCCAACGGCTTGCGAGCGCGACACCCGCTCCTTGTCGAGCCCGAACGCGAGGATCACGGTGCTCACCGGGTACAGCGCGACCACCACCACCACGATCGACAACAGGCCCCGCCGCACGGCCAAGAGGTAGATGACGTTGGCGGACATGTCGAGGATTCCGGCCAGCGCGGCGAGGCGCCAGATGGACCCGTGGCCGCGCACCGCCGTGCGCGTGGACAGCGCAATCGCGCCGATGATCACCACGGACACGGCGCGGGATGACACCAGCGGCCAGATCCCGCTCGCCGACGTGGTCTCACCGAGCGCGATGAAGATCACGGCGAAGCCAACGCCGGAGACGAACGCGAACATCAGGGTAGATCGGGCCGTCGCCTCGTGCCGCACCCCGATCGCACCACTCACCATGGCCACGGCGGCCACGGCAAGGACCATCCCGATGTACGCAAGCACTGCGGGTCGTTCCCCGCGAACGAGGCCGAACACCACCGGGAGCACAGCGCTCGTGACCGCTGTGATCGGCGCGACCACCGTCATCGCGCCGTGCGAAAGGGCGTGGTAGAAGCACGAAAGCGCGAGCGCGCTGGCGCCACCGGCAAGTGCTCCCCATCCGAGCTCGCGTGCCGCCGGCCACGGCGTGCCGATGAGCAGCACGCCGGTGAACCCGACGACCAGGCTGGTCATCTGGCCGATCAGGCTGATCGCAACCGTTGGCGCGCTCCGGGCGGAGCGGCCACCGCAATAGTCGGCGATCCCATACACGATCGCGCAGGTGAAGGCGAGGGCGATCGGCACACCACAGTGATACCGGTCTCGCTAGCGTGCACCAACATGCATCACGTCCGCTTCGGCCGCACCGGCCTCAAGGTTTCCCAGCTCTGCATCGGCACGATGACGTTCGGCTACCAGTGCGACGAGGAGACGTCGTTCGCGATCCTCGATGCTGCGGCCGCCGGCGGCATCACGTTCATGGGAGTCGGGCAACTCGCGGCAGAACATCATGCGCTCCATCGATGCGTCGCTGCGCCGGCTACAAACCGACCACATCGATCTCTACCAGCTGCACGGCTACGACCCGGCCACCCCCATCGACGAGAGCCTGGGCGCCCTCGATGACCTCGTCACCGCCGGCAAGGTGCGCTACGTCGGCTGCTCGAACTTCCTCGCCTACCAGGTGGCCCGTGCCACCGGTCGCAGCGAGGTGCTCGGCACGGCACGCTTCGAAAGCGTGCAACCCCGCTACAACATGCTGTTCCGCGAGAACGAGCGCGAGCTGCTGCCGTTCTGCGCCGACGAGAACATCGCCGTCATCCCCTACAACCCACTCGCGGGCGGCTTTCTGACGGGCAAGCACGCCGTGGGCGCGCCCACCGGCCAGGGCCGGTTCACGCTCGGTCGCGCCGGCCAGTTATATCAGGAGCGGTACTGGAACGACCGCATGTTCCAGGTGGTGGAGGAGATCAAGCCGATCGCCGAGGAAGCGGGGGTCTCGATGGCCACGCTTGCCGTGCAGTGGGTGCTCGCCAACCCTGCGATCACCAGTCCGATCATCGGTGCGAGCCGCCCGGAGCAGCTCGCCGATTCGTTGGCGGCCGTTGAATCACCGATCGACCCGGCGATCAAGGCCCGTCTCGATGAGCTCACCCACGAGTTCCGATTCGGCGATCACGCCCGCTGACGCTCACGCCCGCTGAACGATCACGTCGGCCTGTGCCGGTGCGGCGTTGCGGACCGCCCGCCAGCCGTAGCCGGCCGCCACCATGGCCGCCAGGCCTCCGATCATCACGCCGGAGCGCGCCCCGTACTGCTGGCACACCCAGCCAAGGATCGGTCCACCGATCGGGGTGCTGCCCAGGAACACGATGGCCTGTAGTGCCAGCACGCGACCGCGCATCTGGGGGTCCGCACGCAGCTGCATGATGGCCGTCGACGCCGTCATGAAGGTGATGCTGGCCACGCCCATGCCAACACCGAAGACGTAGGCGAAAGCCACGTTCGGGGTCAGCGCGAGCAGCATCATCGAGACACCGAAGCCGAACGCAGCCACGACGATGTTCGTGACGTTGATCGTGGTGCGCCGCGCCGACAACAACGCGCCGATCAGCGAGCCGATGCTGATGACGGAGTACACCATCGTGAACGTGGTGTCATCACCGTGCAGCGTGCGCTTGACGAGCAGCGGCATCACGGTCTGGAAGTTGAACGCGAACGTCCCGATGATGGCCATCATCACCAGAGGCACCCACAGCTCGGGCTCGGTGCGGGCGTAGCGCAGCCCGGCGCGCACCTGCCCCTTGCCCCGGGGCGTGATGACCCGCTCGCGCACCTCGCTCATCCGCATCAGGTACAGGCCCAGGATCACGGCGAGATACGACACGCCATCGGCCACGAATGTCCAGCCGTACCCGGCGGTGTGGATCAGCACGCCGGCGAGCGCAGGGCCGACCACGCGTGATCCGGTCATCAGCGCGCTGTTCAGGCTGACTGCGTTCTGCACATCGCGCTCGGGGACCATCTCCACCACGAACGAGCGCCGCGCCGGATTGTCGAACGCCGTGGCGATGCCGCCGAACACGGCGACGATGTAGATGGCGATGACCGCCGGGTGGTCCATGAAGGCGATGACTGCGAGGGCAAAGGACTGCACCATCGCGAAGGACTGCACGACGAGCAACAGCTTGCGCTTGTCCGTACGGTCGGCGATCAATCCGGCCCAGGCACCGAGGATCAGCACCGGGCCGAACTGGCACGCGGCCAGCAGGCCGAGAGCAAAGCCATTGTCGGTGAGCTTCAGCACCAGCAACGCCTGGGCAATGAGCGTGAGCCAGTTGCCGATCTGGGAGATCAGCTGGCCGCCGAAGAAGAGGCGGAAGTTGCGCTGCCGCAACGAGCGAAACGTGCCGCCACGCTCGGCCCGGGCCGCAGGGACCCTGTGCGGCTCGCTCGTGTCTGGTGCGATCTTGGCGATGTCCGTCATCGGGCCCCGCCGGTGACCGCAGGTTCGATGACCGGCTCGACCATCTCGGTGGACTCGGTGAGCTTGGTGAGCACGTCGGCAGCGGCGGCGAGGCGGGCCAGCTCGGGGGCGCTCAGCGACCGGATCTGCATCTCCAGCCACTCCTCGCGGCGGCTGCGCATCGTCTCCAGTTCAGCGAGGCCGGCCGCTGTGGGGATGATGCGAGTGACTCGGCGATCGTTCGGTACGGCCTCGCGCGTCACCAAGCCGAGCGCTTCCATCTTGGTCACCACCGCGGTGATGGTGGGCGGGGCGACCCGCTCCAGGGCGGCCAGCTCGCCGTGGGTGGGCCCCCCATGCCGGGCCACCGACGCCAGCGCAGCGATCATCGTCGGGCCGAGGCCGTTGCGGTCCTGCTGGCGCAACAGCCGAGCCAGGCGGGCGATGGCAAAGCGCAGCTGCTGAGCCAGATCGCTGATGCCGGTGTCGCCGACCGCCTGGTGCTCCTCTGGCCGTGGGTGCTGCGTCATGAGGTCAGCATATCTCAATACTTCGATCATCGAACTAACCGGGTGCAAGGGCAAACTTGGGTACAAGAAAACGGGCTCTCCTGCTGTATCCGTGGGTCATTTCCGGTGGTGTCGGCCGGGTAGGGGTGGGCAGTGGCCGCCTCGGTCGAGGAGGCAGAGGGCGATGAGGTTGTCGGTGGAGCGGAACCCGTAAGCGATTCGGGTTAGGAGGCGGAGCTTGGTGTTTACGCTCTCGGTGAGCCCGTTCGAGAGGCCGTGGGTGACGGTGGCGATGATGCCGTTCCGGTGGCGTTTGATGCGGTGGTAGAGCTCGACGAACGCTGGGATCCTGGAGCGGCGTGCCCAGCCGAGCCAGGCGTCAAGCATCGCGACAGCCTTTTGCCTTCGGCCGGTCGGTGAGGTCCTCGGGGTTCTTCCACAGTGCGTAGCGGCATCCCTTCAGCTGTGCGGCCTGCCCGGTGACACCGATCTTGCGGAGCACGTTCCACACCCACCGCCTGACAACATCGAGTGCTTGGGTTGCCCAGCGCACGATGTGAAACGGGTCGAGACAAAGCGTCGCGTTGTCGCAGGCGTCGAGCGCGCAAGCGGCGATCCATTCGGCCGCGTCGGCGCTGACCAGGCGGATCTTGGCGCAGCGTTCGGGGCCGAGCAGGTCGAAGAACTGCTGCAGGGTCTTGCGGTCGTGGCCCTCCGCGGCCCACACCAGCCGACCGGAGTCGTGATCGACCACGACCATCAGATACTTGTGGCCACGCCGAAACGAGATCTCGTCGATCCCGATCCGCGACAGCCCGTCAAAGGGATCAGCTGCGGTGCGGGCGTCGTCGACGACACGTGCGGCGATCGCGCCGACGGTTCGCCACGCGATGCGCATCAACTCCACGACCGCGGTCTTCGACGTGTGCGTGACGAGCCAGGCAACCTGGTCGTCGAACGCTCTCGTGCGGCCGGTGTCGTGGCGTGCCCACGGCACCGCCGCCACGGTCACCCCGTGCTCGGAGCAGGTGACGCGTGGCGCGTCGGCCTCGATGAACACCCTCAACGTGCCGGCATCCAGTGCCCGCCACCGTCGCCGCCCCTCCCCGTGGTCATAGCCCGGACAGCGTTTCTGGCAGCGTCCGCAACGCCGAGCGACACCCCCGCGCAAGTGGCACCCAACCACGATCTCGCCAGCGTCTTCATCGAACCGGACGCGCTCGATCACCACCCCATGTTCGACGCCGAGCACCCGCGCCCATACCCTCTTGGATTGCACCCCGTTGCACCCCCTTCGCTGACTTGCCTTCGACAGCCGGAAAGCCAAGCCGGGCAACGGGGTGCACCCGCGGATGATCAGCTACTCACCCACGGAACGGGTCGGAGAGCCAGAAAACGGCGCAACCCCCGCCCAACGGAGTGGAACGGGGGTTGGGATTGTGGGCACGACGGGGCTCGAACCCGGGACCTCCACCGTGTCATGGTGGCGCTCTAACCAACTGAGCTACGCGCCCGTAGCGACCGAGAATCTATCACGCGCCGGACCCGAATTGCAGGCAAAACGCGCTCAGCGCAGACGCAACGAGACCGCGTTGGCCATCAGCCGGCCGCGGCGCGTCAGTGTCCACCGCTCGTCGTGCAGTTCCACCAGGCCGGGGAGCTGGTCACCGTCCAGGGCGGCACGCTCCACGCCTTCGCGCAGGCGCAGCTGGAGCTGCAATCGCTCCATTCGCCGCTCGTCGGCCGACAGCTCCTCGCCGGCGGCCTCCACCGCCTCGCCCCGACCGATGAGGTCGATGTAGCGATCCGGCGTGCGCACGTTCCAGAATCGCCGTCCGTTGCGGTGCGAGTGCGCCGCGCACCCGAACCCCTGATAGTCGCCCTGCTGCCAGTAGACCAGGTTGTGACGGCATTCGTGGCCGGGTCGTGCCCAGTTGCTGACCTCGTAGTTGGCCAGGCCGGCAGCGCCGAGCAGCTCATCGGCGAGCTCGTACTTGTCGGCCAGATCGTCGTCATCCGGATGGCGCTCCGGCTGCAACGCCAGCGGCGTACCGGCCTCGATCGTCAACGCGTAGGCGGACACGTGCGTCGGTTCCAGCGCGAGCGCGCCGCGCAGCGTGCGCTCCCAATCACCCAACCGCTCCCCCGCGCCGCCGTAGATCAGGTCGAGGTTGTACGTGGGGATGCCCGCCGCACGCACCGCCTCAACCGCACGTTCGACGTTGGCCGGCACGTGCGTGCGCCCGAGCGACAGCAGCACCTGGGGCACCATCGACTGCACGCCAATGCTGACCCGGTTCACGCCGGCATCGGCATACACGCGCATCATCTCGATCGTGACGTCGTCGGGGTTGCACTCCACGGTGACCTCGGCGTCCAGCGTGCGCGGGATCGCCGCGATCACGTGCGCGAGGGCTGCGGGCGGCACCAGCGTGGGAGTCCCTCCCCCGACGAACACCGTGTCCGCCAAGGGCATCGCCCGTGGGTGTTGTACAGACGCGTGAGCGCAGATGTCGGTCTCCAGCGCGGCCAGGTAATCGTGGATCAGGTGGTGGCGGTCGGTCCAGGTGGCAAACGCGCAGTAGTCGCAGCGCTTGCTGCAGAACGGGATGTGGAGGTAGACGCCGAACGGATCGATCGGACGAACGATACTCAGCTGCCGGCGGGACGGAACAGGAGATCGAGCGCATCGAGGCGCTGACCGACCTGGTCGACGGGCACATCCAGCATCGCTGCGATGGCCCGGGTATCGTCGCCGCGAACGGTGAGCACCTTGCCGTTGAAGTCCTGTCGCTGCACCTGGATCATCCGCAGGAAACGAGCGAGCATCTCGAACGGCTGACCGGACAGCTGCGACAGCTTGACCAGATCCACCGCCATCTTGCGCGCATTGGCCGGGTCCGCCGTGGAGTCGGCCGCAACGGTCTGCTCGTCGCGCGGCAGCAGTTGGTCCACCGGCACGCTGTAGAACGACGCCAAGCGCTCCAGCCGGGGCACGGAGATGGCCCGCTCGCCACGCTCATAGGCGCCGAGCACGCTGGCTTTGAACTCGTCGCGCGAGGTTGCCTCGACGTCTTGCAGGCTCAGCCGCTTCTGGCGTCGGATGACGCGTAGCCGCTCCCCCACCTTGCGGCTATATGGCGACGACGCAATGTCGTCATCATCGAACTCACGCATCTCGACTTCCTCCTGCGCCCGCCCGAGACGCTCAATTCTTAACAGCGGGCCAATCCAACGACACTCTGCGATATTTGGCAACGGTGAGTAGCAAACTCATCCGGTAACCCACAAATGGTCGTCAGAGAGTAGCGAGCCCTTCACGCGCCGCGGTGAGGCGCGTTGCGGCCACGATCGCCGCCGTTTCGACCCGTAGGATCGTCGACCCCAGACCGACAGTGGTCCGCGCGGCCCCGAGCTCCTCCGGCGCCCAACCCCCCTCGGGACCGATGAGCACGGTGTGCACCGCCAACCCAACGGGTCCGCCATCCGGTTCGGCCACTGCCACGCCGTCACCCGCGAGCTGGGCGCCAGTGATTTGGGCGCCAGTGACTTGGGCGCCAGTGATTTGGAAGATGGTGAACGGGCCGGCGATGTCGGGCAGCCTGGTGCGCCGGCTCTGCATCGACGCCTCGCGGGCCACCCGATTCAGGCGCTCCACGTTCCGCCCCGCCTTGGCCGCGTCCCAACGCACGATGTTGCGCGCGGCGTCCACGAGCAGGATGCGGTCAATCCCAATCTCGGTCAGCTTCTGGACGATCCAGTCCGGACGGTCGCCCTTGGCGAGGGCGAACCCGACGGTGAGCGGCGGCCGGGGCGGCTCGTCGTGGTGCACCTCGCCGTTGGGCACCAGCGTGCCCTCGGCCGTGAACGCGCACATCCGCCAGCTACCGGCACCGTTGCAGACCGAGACCGCTTCGCCGGCGCGCAGACGAAGCACGCGGACGAGGTGGTGGGTGTCCTCGGCGGACAGCACCGGGGCATCGATGACGTCAACGAACACATGCGCTGCCGAACGACGCAGCGCGAGGTTCACGAAAACGCTGACTTGATCCGCGAGAACAGGCCCTTGTCGTGCGACTCCACGTGCTCGCCGCGGCTGCTGGCGAACAAACGCAACAGCTCCGCTTCTTCGTCACTGAGCTTGGTCGGTACCTCCACCTGGGTACGCACGCGTAGGTCGCCGCGCCCACGGCCCTGGAGACGGGGCACGCCGCGGCCGCGCAGCACGAACTCGCGGCCGGGCTGGGTACCGGGTGGCACCAACAGGTCCTCATCGCCGTCGAGGGTGGCGAGCGTGAAGCGGGTGCCGAGCGTCGCTTGGGCGATGGACACCGGCAGGTCGGTGACGAGGTCGTGGTCCTCGCGACGGTAGCGATCGTGGGCCGCTGCGCGGATGTGCACGTAGAGATCACCGTGCCCCCCGCCCCGGGGGCCGGCTGCGCCACGCCCGGTGAGCCGCAGCGTGGAGCCGGTGTCGACGCCGGCCGGGACATCGACCTGGTAGGTCTTGTCCGTGACCACCCTGCCGTCGCCCGAGCACGTAGGGCAGGGTGTGACGATGACCTGTCCGGTGCCGCTGCAGCGGGCACACGGACTGGTGGTCATCATCTGGCCGAGCAGGCTCTGGCGCACACGCTGCACCTGGCCGCGACCGTTGCAGTCCGAACACATCACCGGTTGGGTGCCCTGGCCCGCTCCGGTGCCGCCGCAGTCCGTACAGGCCGCCGCCGTGCGCAACGAGACCGGGACGGTGGCGCCGAACACAGCCTGTTCGAAGGTGAGGTCGGCGACGACCTCCAGGTCCTGGCCGCGCGGCGGACCGGCGGGGCCGCCCCGGCCGCCGCCCCCGAACGGTGATCCTCCACCGCCGAAGAACGCGTCGAACAGGTCGCCGAGGCCGGCACTGCCACCGAAACCGGCGCCGGCTGACGCCCCCTCTTCTCCGAAGCGGTCGTAGCGGGCGCGTTGATCCGGATCGCTCAGGGTCTCGTAGGCCCTGGCGACCTCCTTGAACTCGGCCTCGGCGGCAGCGTCACCCGGCTTGGCGTCGGGGTGCAGCTCGCGCGCCTTGCGCCGGTACGCCTTTTTGATCTCGTCCGGGGACGCGTTCCGGCGCACCCCGAGCAACTCATAGAAATCTGCCAACAGATCAGCCCTCCGCCAGTCGTCGACCGAGTCGATCGCTGACAACATCGACCGTGGCGAGGGCCTGCGGATAATTCATCCGCGTCGGCCCGAGCACACCAACGGTTCCCATCCGCTCACCTTCCACCGTCACCGATTTCACGACGACCGAGCACGACACCAGCGGTTCCAATCCGTGCTCGGCGCCGATCGCGACGGACAGGCCGCGGTCGATGACGTCGCGGACCAGGGACACCACCACGTACTGCTGCTCAAGCGTGGTGAGCACGGAACGCACGACGTCCACAGCATCGAACGAGTTCGCCACCGATGCCGCGCCGCCCACGAACACTGCGACGTCCTGCTCGCCACGATACAATGCGTGCAGCGCCTGCTCGCAGAGCTGGTCCACGACCGCGTCGCCCGATGGCGAAACCGCCTGCACCGAGCCGAGCGCAGCACCCACCATCGCACCTTGCAGGTGCGCGGTTGCCGCGCCCAGATGGGCATCGCCGACGTCGTCACCGAACTCCACGGTCTCGTTCTCGACATGGCCGTTCGACAACACCGCGACCACCGTCGCGATGCGCGTCGACAGGCCCACCAGCTGCACGGAGCGTACGACGGCGGTCTGCGCCTGCGGGCCGACCACCACGGCTGCGTAGTGGGTCAGGTTGGCGAGCAGATCGGTGGTCTGTGACAGCAGCTCTTCGAGGCGTCCATGAGCGCGACCGAAGAAATCGCCCACCTGCTGTGCTGCGCCGGCGTCGAGCCGCCCGGCCGGTGTGAGGTGATCGACGAAGAAGCGGTACCCCTTGTCGGTGGGGATGCGCCCGGCCGAGGTGTGTGGCTGGACGAGGAAACCCTCCTGCTCGAGCAGCGCCATGTCGTTGCGCACCGTGGCAGACGACACCTTCACTCCGGGCGCGTCAGCGACATGCGTCGAGCCGACGGGCTGTGCAGTGGTGATGTACTCCTGCACGACAGCCCTGAGGATTGCGGTCTTTCGTTCGTCGAGCATTGCCCTGCAGAGGTTATCGGCCTGTCACCGCTTGATAGCGTCTCAGGGCCTCCGCGCGCTCTGTGCCATGGTCCAGCATCGGCACCGTCGGCTGGTGGATCGTCGCCGCCGGGGCATCGGCCAATTCCGGCACCCACCTGCGCACGTAGTCGCCATCCGGATCGAAGCGCTCGGCCTGGCCGATCGGGTTGAACACCCGGTAGTACGGCGAGGCGTCGGTGCCTGTGCCGGCGGTCCACTGCCAACCGTGCTGGTTCGACGCCAGGTCACCGTCGACGAGGTGCTGCATGAAGTGACGGGCTCCCCACTGCCACGGCAGGTGGAGGTCCTTGACGAGGAAGCTGGCGACGATCATCCGGACGCGGTTGTGCATCCAGCCGGTGGCGAGCAATTGGCGCATCCCGGCGTCGACGATGGGGAAGCCGGTGCGGCCCGCAGTCCATTGCTCGAACCGGGCCCTGGCGGCGGCGTCGGTGTCCACTGTCAGCCGGTCCATCTTCGGATTCAGGTTCTCGCGGGCGGTGAGAGGCCGGTGGAACAGCACGGCGGCGTAGAACTCACGCCAGGCGATCTCCTTGCGGAACGTGCCCTGGCCGGGGGTGTCGCCCAAGTCGGCGAGGATCTGACGGGGATGGATGCAGCCCCACCGGAGGTACGGGCTCAGCCGGCTCGTGCCCTCCACACCGGGGAGGTTGCGCGTGTCGTCGTAGGCGTCGATGGCATGTTCACGGAACCGTGCCCAGGTGTCGTGGGCCGCACGCTCGCCGGCAGGCGGCAGTTCGCACTCCAGCGGTGGCTCGTCGGGGATTGCGTCGCTGCCAATCGTGCCCGGCGTGGACCACGCCACGCTCGGCGCATCCACCGGCAGCGGATGGCCGAGCCGGAGCCAGGCCTTGAAGAACGGCGTATAGACGGCGTACGGCGTGCCGTCGTCTTTCTGCACCCTGCCAGGCGGCACCGCGTACGGGGTGCTCTTACCGACGAAGTCGACGTCGATCGAGGCAAGGCGTTCGCGGACGGCGGCGTCACGGCGCCGGCCGTACGGCGCGGCATCGCGCGTCACCACCACCTCGTCAGCTTCGTTCTCGGCAGCCAGCTCGGCCAACACGTCAGCCGGGGCACCGGTGCGGATCACCAGTGCACCCCCCATGTCCTCGTTCAAGGCGCGCAAACAGCGGTACATGAACGCCAGCCGGGCCGCACCGCTCGGACCGATCAGAGCCGGATCGAGTATGAACACCGGCAGCACCTCTCGGCCCTCTCGCGCCGCATGGCACAGTGCGGGGTGGTCGCTCAGCCGCAGATCACGACGGAACCACATGATCGATCGAGGCGTCGGCACCTGATGATTGTGGCGTCGAAGCCGCTCCACCGCGCGATCGAGCCAGCACTGCGGCCGCCACCGCCGCGGACACGAGCGTGATCACACTGCCGTACGCCAGGCTCCATTCGGCGCTGATGTGGTCGCCGATCCAACCCGTGATGGGCGAGCCGATGGGCGTGGATCCCAAGAACGCGACGGCGATGAGGGCCAGGATGCGACTGCGCATCTCCGGCGGGCATTCGTGCTGGGAGATCGAGTTCGACGCGGAGATGAACGCTGCACCGCCCCAGCCCACCGGCACGGAGATCAACAACGCAACGGTGATGTTGGGCGCCCAGGCGAGCGCGATCCCGCTTGCGCCGAGCAGCGCCGTGTTACCGACGAAGTAGCGCAGTGTCACCGACTGATGGCCGGCGGTGCGCAGCGAACCGAGCAGTGAGCCCACGCTGACGGCGGCCAGCAGCCAACCGAAGTTGTCGCTGTCGCCGAAGCGCTTGTCCGCCAGGCGCACGAGGCTGACGTTGTAGTTGAACGCCACCGTTGAAACGACCGCCAACACGATGAACACGAGCAGGAGCCGGCGGTTGGCACGCACCAGCCGGAGGGCGTCGCGTACCGGAGTTCCACCGCGCTGGGCGTGCACAGCGGGTCGAAGGCGTTCGCGGTCGATGGCGAACAGCGCGAACAGGATGGCGAGGAACGATGCGGCGTTGATGAGGAAACACCATGCCGTGCCGATCGATCGCGTCAGCACTGCAGCGAGGGCCGGCCCGAAGATGCGCGAGCCGGTCATCACCGCCGTGTTCAGCGACATCGCGTTGGAGATGTCGCCGGGATCCACCAGTTCCGTCACGAACCCGCGGCGGGCCGGATTGTCCATCGCGTTGACGACGCCGACGAGCAGCGACAGCACGTAGATCATCGGCATGTTGATGTGTCCGGAGAGGTCGAGCAAGCCGAGTGCTGCGGCGAGCACGGTGAGGAGGGCCTGGGTGATCAGCGTCATCCGCCGGCGGTTGACGCGATCGGCCACAGCGCCCGCCCATGCGCCGAGCAGCAGTGTCGGCAGGAACTGGGTGGCGATGGTGAGGCCGACGTCGGTGGCCTTGCCGGTGAGCTTGTACACGAGCGAGGAAACGGCCGTGAGCTGCAACCAGGTGCCCACGTTGGACACGAGCAACCCGAGGAAGAAGATCCGCGCGTTGCGTTCCCGCAGCGAACGGAACGTCTGGTTGGCCATTGTTGGCGCCGTTCCCGTGAGCCGTCAGTCGTCGAGCTTGAGGGCCGAGATGAACACGTCGCCCGGGATCTCCACGCGGCCGATCGACTTCATCTTCTTCTTGCCCTCCTTCTGCTTCTCGAGCAGCTTGCGCTTACGCGTGATGTCACCGCCGTAGCACTTCGCCAGGACGTCCTTGCGTCTCGCCTTCACGGTTTCGCGGGCGATCACCTTGCCGCCGATCGCGGCTTGGATCGGCACGTCGAACATCTGGCGTGGGATCAGCTCCTTCAACTTCTCGACCATTCGCCGGCCGTAGTCGAAGGCCTTGTCGCGATGCACGATGGTGCTGAACGCGTCGGCCGGCTCGCCGTTCAGCCACAGGTCGACGAGCACGAGGTTGCTGCGGTGGTAGCCCTCAAGCTCGTAGTCGAGGCTGGCGTAGCCCTGGGTGCGGCTCTTCATCTGGTCGAAGAAGTCCACCACCACCTCGGCCAGCGGCACCTTGTAGTGCAACTCGACACGCTCTGGCGACAGGTACTCGAGCTTGGTCATGTCGCCACGCCGGGTTTGGCAGAGATCCATCAACGTGCCGGTGTACTCCTTGGGCGTGATGATGCTGACCCGGAAGTAGGGCTCCTCGATGAAGTCGATCTTCTGCGGCGGCGGCAGGTCCGCGGGGTTGTCGACGTGCAGCACCGTGCCGTCCGTCTGCGTCACGCGATACTGCACGCTCGGCGCCGTGGCGATCAGGGCGAGATTGAACTCTCGCTCCAAACGCTCTTTGACGATCTCCATGTGCAGCAGGCCGAGGAAACCGCAGCGGAAACCGAAGCCCAATGCACCGGAGGTCTCCGGTTCGTAGGTGAGCGATGCGTCGTTGAGGCGCAGCTTCTCGATGCTCTCGCGCAGGTTCTCGAAGTCATCGCCATCGATCGGGTAGAGACCACAGAACACCATCGGCTTCGGGTCGCGGTAGCCCTCCAGCGCATGCTCGGCGGGATGCACGAACGTGGTGACGGTCTCACCGCTGCGGGCCTGACCGATGTCCTTGATGCTGGCGATCAGGTACCCGACCTCGCCGGGACCGAGCTCGTCCATCGGCGTCATCACCGGACGACGCACACCGATCTCGATGGCGTCCTGGGCCGTGCCGGCGTTCATGTACTTGAGCTTGGCGCCGGTGCCGATGCGTCCGTTCATCACCCGGATGCTGCTGACCACGCCTCGGTACTGGTCGAACTGGCTGTCGAAGATGAGTGCCTGCAGCGGTGCATCCGGGTCACCCTTGGGTGGCGGGATCCGCTCGACGACGGCATCGAGCAGGTCCGGCACTCCGACGCCGGTCTTGGCGGAGATGCGGATGATGTCCTCCGCGGGGATGCCGAGCACGGTCTCGATCTCCTTGGCGTAGCGGTCGGGGTCTGCGGCGGGAAGGTCGATCTTGTTGAGCACGGCCAAGATCTCGAGATCGTGCTCCAGCGCGAGGTAGCAGTTCGCCAACGTCTGCGCCTCGATGCCCTGGGCCGCATCCACGACCAGCACCACGCCTTCGCATGCGGCGAGGCTGCGGCTGACTTCATACCCGAAGTCGACGTGACCCGGTGTGTCGATCAGATGGAGGGTGTGCCCTTTCCAGCTCACGCGCACGTTCTGAGCCTTGATCGTGATGCCACGCTCACGCTCCAGATCCATGCTGTCCAGGTACTGAGAGCGCATGTCCCGCATCTCCACCGCACCGGTCATCTCGAGGATCCGATCCGACAGCGTGGACTTGCCGTGGTCGATGTGCGCGATGATGGAGAAGTTGCGGATGCGGTCGAGGTCCATGGCAGTCCCCCGATGCTATCGGCACGGCCCGAACGGCACCTGCCCTCGTCCTCCCTGTCGGCACCGGATGGTCTGCACGGGACGGTCGGCACGGGAATCGCCACCGGGAGGTGGCAGTCGAGGTCTTCGCCGCTAGGATCAGGCAGCCTGTTCTCGACCTGTCGAGGACTCCGATCGAGAAGAAGGTTTTCGCACGTGGCGAACATCAAGAGTCAGAAGAAGCGCATCCTCACCAACGCCAAGGCGGCCGAGCGCAACAAGGCCATCAAGAGCGAGCTGCGGACCCGTGTCAAGTCTGCGGTGAAGTCCGCCGGTGCCGAGGACAGCGACGAGGCCGTGCGCATCGCCGTCAAGCGCCTCGACATGGCCGCTGCCAAGGGCATCATCCACCCCAACCAGGCCGCTCGCCGCAAGAGCCGCCTGATGAAGCGGATCAACGCCGGGGCCTGACCCCGCCCGCATCACCACTTCGCACGACGACCCGGGGCCCGACGGCTCCGGGTCGTCGTCGTTTTTCCCCAACTCACTGGCAACCGCCCGCCGCGACCTCCAGCCCCCTTCCCCCGCACACCCGCACCCCGCACCCCGCACTCTGCACCCACGCCCGACACCCGCCGCGACAGCACGGATGCGCGAAATCCGGTCGATCCGTGCTGTCACCGTCGCTCGGTGACGACTCCGGATGACGGCGGATG
>JAYTSB010000055.1:0-2056 GCA_043745825.1 Actinomycetota bacterium
ACCAACAGCACTGCGAGCAACAGACGCTGAAGACGGCTCCGGATGAGAACGGGATCGCCGACGCCGCGAACGTGCAGCGGGCCCAAAATTCCGTACGAAGGCGCTCCCGAGCCTGCCTCATCCACGTCCTGAGTATCGCACCCGCGCTGCAGACCGTCGAACGGCCCGTGACCACAGGTGACACGAGCCCGACACGAACGAGACACGACCACTTCCTACGGTTCGGACGAGACATTCGACACGGAGGAGCAGCGATGGCGAGCAGGAACGGGATTCCAGTCCACGATGAGCTACAGGCCGGATTCGGTGGCAGGCTCCTTGAGCCAGGCCACGCCGAATACGACGACGCCCGCCGACTGCACAACGGCATGATCGACAAGCGGCCCTCGCTCATCGCGCAGTGCAGGTCGACTGCGGACGTGATCGACGCGGTGAACTTTGGTCGTGAGGCCGGGGTCGAGATCGCGGTACGCGCAGGCGGGCACGGCGTCGCAGGGCGCGCGGCAACCGAGGGCGGGATCCTGATCGACCTGTCAACCATGAAGGGCATCCATGTCGATCCCCGACATCGGACGGTCCGGGCCGAGCCCGGCCTGACGTGGTGGGACTACAACCGCGCAGCCGCCGTTCACGGCCTGGCCACCACCGGCGGCGTCGTCTCGTCGACAGGAATCGCCGGGTTGACACTCGGCGGTGGCATCGGCTGGCTCATGGGCAAGTACGGCCTCACCGTCGACAACCTCGTGTCCGCAGAGGTCGTGACCGCTGCCGGCGAGGTGCTGCGAGCCAGCGATGACGAGCACCCGGATCTGTTCTGGGCCCTACGTGGCGGCGGCGGCAACTTCGGCATCGTGACGTCGTTCGAGTACCGCGCCCACCCCGTGCGCAACGTGTTCGCCGGGCCCGTCCTCCACCCCCTGGCCGACGCCCGCGCCGTGCTGGCCTTCCATCGCCAGTTCACCACGTCGACGCCTGACGAATTGACAGTCGGCGCAGCCTTGCTCCATGCACCCGACGGTTCCGGCGCCAAGGTCGTCGCTCTCGTGCCGTGTCACTGCGGACAACCGAGCGCGGCCGAGGACGATGTCAGGGAGTTGCGGGCGTTCGGCGCGCCGCTCGTCGACGCCGTAGCGACGATGCCCTACCCCGTGGTGAACACGCTGCTCGACCCTGTGTTCCCGAAGGGCGCGCTGAACTACTGGAAGTCGGGCTTCTTATCGGACCTGTCCGACGCGGCGATCGACATCCTTGTCGACGCCTACCAGCGGGTGCCGTCCTCGATGACGGGCATCTTCCTCGACCACATCCATGGGGCCGCCACCCGGGTTGACCCGGACGCCACTGCGTTCCCTCACCGCCAACCTGCATTCAGCGTGCTGATCCTCGGACAATGTGCCGAACTCGCCGAAGCGGCAGCGATGACCGCCTGGGTGAAGGACACCTTCGAACGGCTGCAACCGCACCTCAGCGATGGGCGATACACCAACTTCCTGTCAGAAGACGAGGCCCGCGGCGTGCTTCAGGGCTACGGCGACAATTACCAACGGCTCGTCGCCGTCAAGCGCACCTACGACGTCGACAACCTGTTCCGCCTGAACCACAACATCGACCCCGCCCAACAGCCCGTACCGGCCTGAGCACCTGGCCGGTCTATGAGCTCCACAGGATGCGCGCCTACTTCGACGCCTTCACTGGATTGTCCGCCCGCTGACTGGAGCTGCGGCCGACAGTGGCCGACACCACCTCAGCGGCGCGGTGGCGCCGCACGAGGCGAACGATCGCGAGAACGACGACGCCGGCGCCTGGGATGATCCACGGCGGTATGACCAGGGTCGTGAGGACTGCGCCGAGCGCGGCACGGTTGCCGATGTGGCGACGTCGACGCCACGCAGCGATGAGGACCAGTGCAGCCGCTTCGGCGTACCAGACAGAGGAATTGGCGAGGGAGTGATTTGCCTCGTAGTGCAAGGAGCCGGTCGGGGTGTGCGAGTAACCCGCGTCGACGAGTTGGTCAACGACGCGCAGGTTGCCCACCATCACGAGCAGCGTCGTGGCC
>JAYTSB010000056.1:0-2188 GCA_043745825.1 Actinomycetota bacterium
ACCGTCAGCTCCAACCGCAACGCATCGTTCACTGCGCCCGGCCTGTCTGCACAGGACGGCGAGACAGTCGTCGATGTGCTGCAAGAGCGCCTCGCTGCATTGATCGACCTCAGCCTCACGCTCAAGCACATCCACTGGAACGTGGTGGGACCGGCGTTCATCGGCGTGCATACGATGCTCGATCCGCAGTATGCGGGCGTTCAGGTGATGGTGGACGCCACCGCCGAGCGCATCGCCACGCTCGGAGGCGTACCCAGCGGCTTGCCCGGCAACATCGTGAGCACCCGCAGCTGGGACGACTACGACCTCGGCCGCGCTGACAGCCAGGCCCACCTCGCTGCGCTGGACTTGGTCTACCGCAACGTGATCGAGAGCCATCGGGCGGCCATCGACTCCACCGAGAAGCCCGATCCGGTGACCCAGGACATGCTCATCGGGCAGACCGGCGAGCTGGAGCAGTACCACTGGTTCGTTCGCTCGCACCTCGAGGACTACGCCGGCGGGCTGGCCAACGCCGGTGCGAACACCGAGCTGGATGCAGCCCGGGCCACGATGCGCAAGCGCGCGGCACGCTGAGCGGCGGCGTCATGTTGTCCAAGATCCGCCGCCCGTTCCGTCCCTTCTATCGCTCGGCGCTGCTTGCAGTGCTCTGGTCCAACCGGCGCGATGTGGCCCGCTGGGCCAGCTTCGCCAAGCGTGCAGCAGCGCCAGCCACTCGGCCCGCCACCGCCGACCTGAAGCTGGAGGCCAAGGTTCGGGCGGCGCTGTCGGCCGACCCGGCACTGCGCAACGACCCCAGCATCCGCGACGTGCGAGTGCACGACGGCATCGTCGTCGTCGAGGCTCCTGTGGAGTGGCACAACAAGGGCGTCGCCATTGCTCGGATCCGCCAGGTCAAGGGCGTCGAATCGGTACATACTGCAACCGATGTGAACGAACAGCAGTGGCTGGACGTCGACCTGATCGACGCCTCCCAACCTGCGGTCGCCTGACGTCTTACGATCCAATTCCCCCATTTCCATTCGCCTCCACCGGCCAACCCCGATCGAGGCAGCCCAGTTACGGAGCAACTCATGGCCACGTACACCCTCCCGGCATTGCCCTACGCGTACGACGCGTTGGCACCCCATCTCTCCGCGGAGACGATGGAACTGCATCACGACAAGCACCATGCGGCCTATGTGAAGGCAGCCAACGAGACCGTCGAGCGCCTCGCCTCGGCGGAGAGTTGGCAGATCGCCGGCCTCGAGCGCGCCTTGGCGTTCAACGTCTCCGGACACGCACTGCACACCCTTTTGTGGGAGAGCATGTCGCCAGAGATGGAGCAAAAGCCCACGGGGGCTCTTGCCACCGCCCTCGACACGGCGTTCGGTTCGATCGACAAGTACCACGCGCGCTTCACGGGTGCGCTCACCACGCTCCAGGGATCAGGTTGGGCACTGCTCGTGTGGGAGCCCCTAGCCGGCGAGCTGCAGATCGTGCAGGTGCAGAACCACGACGGCGCGATGCTGCTCGGCTCGACCCCAATCCTTGCCGCCGACGGCTGGGAGCACGCCTACTACGTCGACTATCGCAACGACAAGGTGAAGTGGGCGGACTCGTTCACCCACATGACCGACTGGAAAGCCGCTGCAGCGCGCTTCGACGCCGTGGTGTCCGCCGCTGCGCTCTGACGGGCTCGTCTACAGCGTGCCATCTACAGCGTGTTGGTGATGGCGCCGGTCTCGGCTCCCTGCACCAACTTGGCGTACTTGCCGAGCACACCGCTGGTGTACTCGCTGCGCAGCGGTTCCCAACCGACGCGACGCTCGGCCAGCGTGGCCTCGTCGACCAGCAGGTCGAGGCTCAGGTTGTGGACGTCGACGCGGATAATGTCACCGTCGCGGACGAACGCAATCGGGCCGCCATCCAATGCCTCCGGCGCGACGTGGCCGATGCAGAAGCCCCACGTACCGCCGCTGAACCGGCCGTCGGTGACGAGCGCACAGTCGGCGCCGCGGCCGGCGCCTTTCAGCGCACCCGTGACGGCAAGCATCTCCCGCATTCCCGGCCCACCCTTGGGCCCCTCGTAGCGGATCACCAGCACGGTGCCCGGCTGGATCGACCCGCTGAGGATCGCCGCCATTGCCGCGTCCTCACGATCGAACACCCGGGCGACGCCTTCGAACAGCTTCTGCTCCTGGCTGAG
>JAYTSB010000057.1:0-13152 GCA_043745825.1 Actinomycetota bacterium
GCGAGCACGCAGGTGGCAAAGGGCTCAACCAAGCCGTCGCAGCGGCCCGCGCCGGGGCGCGCACTTCGTTCTGTGCGGCGGTGGGCGACGACGACGCCGCTCGTCATCTGCTGGAGGTGATGACGGCAGACGGCATCGACGTCAGCAACGTGCAGCAGTTGTTCGGAATGCCAACCGGCCGCGCCCTCATCGGGGTGTCGGCGAATGCCGAGAACTCGATCATCGTGGTCCCCGGCGCCAATGCAGCACTCGAACCCGAACACGTCACGGCATCGGCTGGCGCGGCGCGGGTCGTGCTCGCCCAGCTCGAGGTGCCGCTGGCCACCGTGCAGGCCGCTCTGGCCGCCGGTCGCAAAGCCGGCGCTCGTACGATCCTCAACCCGGCACCGGCGGCCGAGCTCTCCGCGGGCATTCTCGGACTCTGCGACGTGGTGATCCCCAACGAGCACGAGATCGAGATCCTCGGCGGTCTGCGGGTGCTGTTCGACCTCGGTGCCAAAGCCGTGGTGGTGACGCTCGGCGATCGCGGCGCGAAGCTGTGCACGCCCGATGGAGAGGAACTCTTGGTGCCCGCGTTTGCCGTGACCCCGGTCGACACCACCGGAGCCGGCGACGCGTTCTGCGGCGCGTTCGCTGCCGCGGTGGCACAGGGCGCAACGATGCCCGACGCTCTGCGCTTCGCAGCGGCTGCCGGAGCCCTGGCCACCACCCACGCTGGGGCGGTGCCATCGATCGCCCGGCGTGTCGAGATCGACGCCCTGGTCAACGGCGCAGGCTGATCGCCGTCCAGATGTCGCGGTCCTCTCGGCCCACGACGCGCAGCGGTGCAAGCGCGTCGAGCACGTGCTGGTGGCGTTCGGCGAGGATGCCGCTGATGATCAGTGTGCCGTCTGCGGCGAGCACGCGTCGGAGATCGTTGGCCAGAGCCACCAACGCCGGAGCGAGGATGTTGGCCACCACCACCTCGAACATGGCGTCCAACTCGGCCAGCGGAGTGATGGACGCCCTGACGTGATCGGACACACCGTTGATGGCCGCGTTGTGCACCGTGGTGGGTACAGCGGCCGGCGAAATGTCGATCCCGATTGCGTGTGCGGCACCGAACCGACAGGCTGCGATGGCCAACACGCCACTGCCGCAACCGACATCGAGGACGCGGTCGCCGGGCACCACAGCGCGCCGCAGGGCCCGCATCGACAGCGTCGTGGTGGGATGGTCACCCATCCCGAACGTGGATCCCGGCTCGATGGCGATTGCAATCGCCGCATCGACATCGCCGGGATCGATCCACGCCGGGTGCACGACGAGATCGTCGTCGACCCACGTCGGCAGGGCGAAGTTGCGCCACGTCTCGCTCACGGCCTCGTCCACGGTTTCCAGCCGCCATGGCCACCGCAGGTGCCGCAGGGTCTCGGTCAGCGAGGGACCGTCGTCACCGAGCGACGTCCACAGCTCGATCGACCCGGCATCTGCGCTGGCGCGCTCTTCCACCGCCATCACGCCGAGCGCCCACAGGTCATCGGCGGCGAGTTCGGCCTCGCGTCTCGCGACAGTGAGCACGAGCGCGCGCATCAATCGATACGGCGCAGGGTCTGCTTGAAGCGGCGACCTTTGTCGATGTAGGACTGCACGGCCTCGTCGATCTGCTCTAGCCTCGCCCTGCCCTCCTTGATGACGGCGGGCACGCCGGCTGCGAGGGCACCAGACGGCACGATGGTGCGATTGAGCAGCACCGAGTTCGCGGCGACGATGGCACCGGTGTGCACGACGACCTCGTGCATCACGATCGAGCCGTTGCCGATCAGCGAATGGTGCTCGATCGTGCATCCCTCGAGGTGGACGAGGTGGCCGATGACGCAGTCGTCGCCCACCACTGTGGGGTGCCACGGTGTGGTGTGCAGCACCGAGCCGTCCTGGATGGACGTGCGTGCGCCGATGCGGATCTCGCCGTCGTCGCCGCGCAACACGGCGCACGGCCAGACACTGCTCTCCGCTCCGATCCACACCGAGCCGATGATCACGGCGTCGGGGTGGATGAAGGCATCGGGGTGGATGTCAGGAACCTGGTCGCCCAGCGCATAGATCGGCACGACGTCAAGGTAACCGCGCTGCGGCGTGACAACCCAGGTGAGGGTGGAGCGTCCCGCAGTTCAGCGGATAGCGTGGTTCGCTATGTCCCGTAGGATCGAGATCGAACTGACCAGCGCGCGCCCGGACGGCACGTGGACCTGGCGTGCAGCCGGGGCCCGTGAGCCCAAGGGAGTGCTGGAAACGGCCATCCTTCCTGCGGATTCCAAAGTCGGTGATGTCCTGCGCGCAGAAGTCGAGACCGAGCTCGATGGCACCACGGTCTTGCACGTGGCTGCGCCGAAGGCAAAGGCCGCCAAGTCGGGGCTGCTGGAGATCCTCCCCAGCGCCACGCCGTTCGAGGCCGTGACCCAGCAGTTGGCCAGGCGCGACCGCAACGATCGCGGTGATCGCGGCGATCGTCGTGACCGTCCGCCGCGTCGGCCCGATGGCGATCGTCCCCCGCGTGGCGACAGTGACCGCCGCCCCCGTCCCGATGGTGAGCGCGCCGGCGCGCCGAGCGGTGACCGTCGGCCGCGCCGTGATGGCGACCGGCCCAGCGGTGCCCCCGGTGATGCCAGTGGCGACCGTCGCGAGCGTCGTCCCCGCCCCAACTTCACTCCCCCGCCCGAACTTCCCCAGCGCCCCAAGCCCAAGCGGCTGAAGCCTGGCCGCGCGCACCGCACCGCCGTGCTTGCAGATCTGCCCGAGTCCCAACGCGCCGTCGCCGAGCGGGCTCTGCAGGGTGGCATCCCCGCCGTCCGCCAGGCCGTGCAGGAGCAGAACACCCGGTTGAAAGCCGAGGGCAAGGAAGAGATCCCGGCGGCCGGTCTGATTCAGATGGCCGAGCAACTGCTCCCCAAGCTCCGCGTCGCCGAATGGCTCGACCGTGCGGAAGCCGCCAAGGCCGATCTCGCTGAGCTGGCCCTGCCAGACCTGCGCTCAGTGGTCGCCTCCAGTGAAGATCCCGTCGTGGCGCGTGACGAGACCACCCGCGCGCTTGCCGCCGAATTGAAGCAGGCCCTCACCGCCAAGCAGGAGAGCGAGACGCTGCTCTGGCTCGACGACATCACTGCCGCGCTCGGCGTCGGGCGCGTCATCCGCGCGCTCAAGCTGTCGTCGCAGCCGCCCAAGGCCGGTGTCATGTTCCCAACCGAGTTGGCCAGCCGTCTGGCGCAAGCCGCGACGGCGTCGCTCACTGCCGATGCGCTCCCCGATCGGTGGGCCGCGCTGCTCGAGGCCGCTGCGTTCGCCCCGATGCGTGCGCAGATCAAGCCCACCGCGGCGCCCAGTCAGCTGAGCGACGAGCTGAGTGCCACGATCAAGCGTCTCGCCCCGGCGCTGCCCCACATCGCCATCCTCTTCGGCATCGAGGTCGTGACGGGCGCGTCGATGCCCAAGCCGATGCGGCCGACGCGCCCCGGTGCGCCCGCCCGCAAGCCCCTGCCCCCGAAGCCCGAACCATCGGCCAAGCCCGCCAAGCCTGCTGCTGCAGCAGCCGAACCAGCCGAGGCCGAAGCCCCGGTTGCCGACGATGCGCCCGCCGCCCCCGACCAGCCGCCCGCAGCCCCTGTCGAAGCGTTCGTCGAAACCCTCGTCGAAACGCCCGTCGAAACGCCCGTCGAAACGCGCGCCGACGCGCACGCTGAGGACGTGCCGGCTGCGTCTGCCGACGCAGCGCCGACTGAGCCTGCAGCTGAGGTCGAGGCGGAGGTTGCCGACAACGCCGAGGCGTCGGCGGAGTAGCCCAGGGGCTGCACGCAGTACCCGCTGTCGGTTCGTGGGGCCGGCGGCGCCCCACCTACCATCGAGGCATGTCCGACATCGTCCAGTACGAGACCCAGGGCCGCATCGCGGTCATCACCCTCAATCGTCCAGAGGCACGCAACGCCGTCAACGGTGATGTGGCCGCCGGCATCGAGGCCGCCATCGACCAGATGGAGGGCGATCCCGAGGTGTGGGTGGGTGTGCTTCGCGCCAATTCTGAAGGCCAGGCCAAGCCAGTGTTCTGCGCAGGTGCGGACCTGAAGGCGATCAATTCCGGCGGTGCCGGTGGCCTGAACACCAAGCGCGGCGGGTTCGGGGGCATCGTCTACCGAGACCGGGTCAAGCCCATCGTCGTGGCGGTGGACGGCCTGGCCACCGCCGGCGGATGTGAGATCGTGCTCAGCTGCGATCTCGTCGTGGCCAGCACGCAGGCCTCGTTCGGCTTGGCCGAGGTCAAGCGCAACCTGATCGCCGGTGCCGGCGGGCTGTTCCGACTGCCCCGCGCCATCGGGCAGGCTGCGGCGATGGAGGCCATTCTCACCGGCGAGCCGTTCGCCGCCCAACGCGCCTATGAGCTGGGCCTGGTGTCTCGTCTCACCGAGCCGGGCGAGGCGTTCAACGAGGCAATGCGCCTGGCCGTCCAGATCACCGCAGCGGCGCCGCTGGCCGTGTACGCAAGCCGCAAGGTGGTGCTGGCGGCTGCGTACGAGGACGACGAGACGCTGAAGAGCCTCACCAACGCCGAGTTTGCCAAGGTCATGCAATCAGAAGACACCAAGGAAGGTCTCACGGCGTTCATCGACAAGCGGCTTCCCAACTGGCAGGGCAAGTAGCCCGACGACGCCGGGTCAGGTGACCGCCGCGCGCACTGTGTAATGAGGCGCCCGCCACGCCTCGCTGTCCAGTACGGCCGCGAGGTGGGTGACGGCGTCGTGCACGTCGACGAACCGGGTGTACAGCGGGGCAAACCCGAAGCGGGCAATGTCGGGCGCACGGAAATCGCCGATCACGCCGCGATCGATCAGCGCCTGCACCAGTGCATAGGCGTCGTGTGGGTGTGTCAGTGAGACCTGACTCCCCCGCCGCGCCGGATCCAGCGGCGACAGCACGCGCATCCCGTGCGTGACCGCATGCGGTGTGAGTAGCTCGATGAACAGCTCGGTCAGCGCTGTCGACTTGGCCTGCAAGGCGGCGAGTCCGCCGAGTGGCTCTGCGGCACCCACCGTGCGGATGCCGTGTTCCAGCGCCACCATCGCCAGCACTGACGGGGTCCCGCTCTGGAATGCGCGGATACCGGGCGCTGCGCGATAGTCCACGCTGAATTCGAACGGTGCCGCATGCCCGAACCAACCCCGGATGGGCTGACTCACCGGGCTCTGCCGATCCGGATGGGCCCACACGAACGCCGGTGCTCCGGGGCCGCCGTTGAGGTACTTGTAGCCGCAGCCGACGGCGAAGTCGGCATCACAACCGTGCAGGTCGATGGGGATCGCCCCGGCCGTGTGGGCGAGATCCCACACCATCAGAGCACCCGCAGCGTGCGCGGCCGCCGTGACCGCAGCCATATCGTGCAGTCGCCCGGTGCGGTAGTCGACCTGCGTCAACAGCAGCACCGCCGTGCGGGAGTCAAGTGCGGACACCGAATCGTCGCCGTCCGCAACACGGTGCACCGTGGCCCCGCAGGCCTCGGCAATGCTCTCGGCGATGTAGAGGTCACTCGGGAAGTTCCCTGCCTCGGACACGATGTCCGTGCGGCGAGGGTCGCGCAACTGCGCCGACTGCACGGCAACCATTAACACCTTGTAGAGGTTCACCGAGGTGGAGTCGGAGACGAGCACCTCGTCCGGTCCGGCCCCGACGATCGGCGCGATCAGGTCACCGAGCCTGCCGGGCAGACCCACCCAGTCGTGCCGGTTCCAACCAGCGATGAGATCCTGCCCCCACTGCTCGGTGATGACGGCGTGGAGCGCCGCGGCCGTGTCGCGTGGCAGCGGACCGAGGGAGTTGCCATCCAGGTAGATCACACCTTCGGGCATCACGAACTGATCACGCAGCGCAGCGAGCGGGTCGTCGCGATCTCGCTGCGCGCACTGCTTGCGAGTCGGCGGCATCACTCAGTCGCCGTCGGCGCGCAGCGGCTTGTAGACGGTGATCTTGCGCGCCGTCAGGCCGGCTCGCTCGTACAGGTTCTTGGTCTCGCGGTCGCCCGGCAGCGCCACCGCCTCGATGCCGCTGAGGCCACGCTCACGCACGGCAGCGATCGCGTGCTCCACCATCGTGTCGCCGAGCCCCAGCTCGCGCGCACCTTCTTCCACGAACGCGTAACCAATCACGCCTCGATCGATCTCGTCGCGCAGGTGCACGACCATGCAGCCCAACACGACATCAGTCAAAGAGCCCACCAGGACCACAGCATCGGGGTCGGCCAACAGCGCCGACCAGTCTGTGATGGATGTGCACTCCTGGAGACGCAGGTTGCCGCCGCGCACGTCGATGAGCGCCGCGCGGGCATGGCCTTGCAACCAGTCGAGTGCGTCGATGTCGTCGGCGGTGGCCAACCGCACAACGGGGTCCATGGCTCAGCGGGCTCGCAGCTGGTTGATCTTGCCGAGGATGGTGCGCCGCGAGCGGTGCGCGGACTCGTAGGCCTCGATCAGTGCCAGCTCCTCGTCCGTGAGCGAACCGAGACGGCCCACGACCTGTGAAGCGGCCAGGCTGTCGTAGCCCTCGATCGGGAGCTCGTCGGTAGCGGGACCGGCCAGCAGCGGTGATTCGGCAACGAGTTCGATGATCGTCTCGGGCAGCGAACCGGTCATGACGGCCTCGTCGAGGTCGTCCACCGATGGGTTCACGTCGATCAGCTCGGTCGACGCCACCACATCGATCGGGGCCGGATGCCGGCGTGCTCGCTCGGCCTCATCGAGCCGGCGTTGCAGCTCTTTGCGGCCCTGGGTGACGGCCATCTTGCCGATGAACTTGGCAACGGTGAGCTGGTTGTCGACGCGGGTCTTGCCGGTGGCGATGAACTGGGGCAACTCTCGATGGGCGACGGTGAGCAGCCCGATCGGCGCGTACACCATCAGATCGATCAGCTGGCGCACCGGGTCCTGGGTGCCAGCACCCTGCTCGTCGCTGCTCACCTCAGCGACCGGACGGGATCAGCGGGCAGTCGTCGTCGCCGATCGGGCACGACGGCGCGCCGTTGCGCACGAGCAGGAAGCAGCTCGGGCAGAGCTGCTCGTCGGAGCGCTTGGGCTGCAGCCGGTCGGCGGCCTCTGACCGATCCTCGGGCTCCTCGTCCTCGTCTTCGGTTTCTTCGGTGGTGACCAGACGATCCTTCAAGATGGTGTCGAGATCAGCCTCGACATCGTCGGGGGCGAGAATGTCGTCGTCATCGTCGTCTTCGGCGGTCACCGCGCGGCGGACCGGGCCGTCAGTGTCCTCTTCCGCTTCGTCCTCCTCCACATCCGCGGTCTCGGCGAACTCGTCGTCGATCACCCCGAACTCCTCATCGGCTTCCAACGCTTCTTCGTCGAGCTCGTCCGGATCGATCTCGGCTTCGACCTCTGCCTCTTCCTCGGCGGGTTCCACCACATCGTCTTCCGGGTCGATCATCTCGTCGTCTGCCATTGCATCTCCTCAATCAGGGTCCCGGCCGCGGGCGGCGAGCATACGTGCCATGTAACCCGGACGGCCCCGGGCGACACAGTGACACTCGTCACGCACCCGTGCAAGGGCGAATCGACGTAATCGTGTTCAGGTCTGCAGGCGACGCTGCTCGGCGCGACGCTCTGATTCCAGGCGTTCGAGTTCGGGAACTTCGTCGGTCATGTGCGTCATCGTCTGAGCGATCGCGGTGTGGCCGGCCTTCTCGGCGATGAGCCGATGCATCTCCAACGCGACCCGGCGATAGGCCGGATGTCCTTGCGGAGACGACCGCAGCTCGAGCATGTGCATTGCTTCGCGAGCGTTGAACTGCATCGAGTAGCGAATTCGGTAGGCCATCGATACCGCATAGCTGGCCTGATGCGGGAAGTCGTGGCGGAGCGCATCGTAGAGCGACGCCGAGCGCGCCATCGCGTCGTCGAACACCTCGGACATCCCAGCCCCATCGACGAGATCGGGACGCACGTAGCCGTGGTTGGGCGTGAGCGCTTGCCAATCGATGGTGAGCATCCGGTGCCGCTGGAGATCGCGAAACGCGCCGTAATCGCTGACGACATCGAAGCGGTAGTCGACGCGCTCGAATGCACGACCGGGCCGGTGCCGCCGGTTCTCGCGCTCGCCGACATAGGCACGCAGGAGCGCGATGCGCTCGTCCACGCCCATCGTGCGCACGCGCGCCATGATCTGGTTCTCCGGCAGGTTGCTGTGCGGGTAACAGATCGCGGTGAGCAGCTTGTCCTCTGCGTCGGGATCCCAATCGAGCAATTCAACGAACGGGGCCGGCTCCACAGGCGTACCGCCGAAGAGGTTGTCGACGAAGTCGGCGGTGTGGTCGCGCGTGGTCGCCATGTAGTGGCTCCAGCGGCCGCCGCGCTCGGGCAGATCGACGCGCTTCAAGAAGCTGGGGATCACCTTGCGCAGCTCGTGCAACATGAGCTCGGCGTAGTGCTGGGCCTCCGGCAACGGGTGCGACCGCATCCGCAGGAGCAGCATCTCGAAGCCCTGACCGCTGCCGTAGATGCCGACGTTGCTGAGCGAGGCCGCTGGCAGCACGCCGCGCACGGCATCGAGAGCCTTGGCACGGGTGGCCTGGCGGTAGATGAAGTCGCTGTCATCGGCCAGGCGCGGCACGGTGGCCCGGATGTGGTCGGTGACCTTGCCGATCAGGAGGCTGTAGGCGTCGAACATGCGATCCATGTCGCCGACGTAGCGGGTACCGAACGCACTGTTGAGCACGGCCGGGTCGCGGTAGAAGCGGTAGCGTCCGCCGAGCCGCGAGTCGTAGGCGATGTACCGCGTGCTCTGCTCGAGGTAGCTCATCAGCCGACCCCACTCCAGCACCTTGGTCAAGATGTTGGACGCCTGCTCACAGGCCAGGTGCACGCCACCAAGTTGAGCGACGGAGTCATCGCCGTACTCGAAGAACACCTTCTCGTACAGCTCTTCGGCGCGGGCGAGGCCGACGGTGGCATCCACGGTCTGGTCACCGGTGATGTCGAGGTCGCCGACAAACTCGTCCAAAAAGAGCCGGCGCAGGCTCTTCGGGCTGCGGCTGTAGCGGGCGAACAGCGCGCCCTTGACCACCTCCGGCAGGTTGACCAGGGCGAAGACCGGTCCGTCGAGGTTCGAAAAATACCGACGCAGGATGTCACCTTCGTCGCTCGTGAACTCCTCGGGGACGTAGACCGTCACAGGGATCAACTCTAGGGGGTGCCCGGACGCCTCACGTGGTATCCCTCGGCGGGCTGAGCTGCGGCAACGGAACCTGCGACGCGCCGAGCGTGCGCCGGCGCGTCCACAGCGCGGCGGCGACGACGGCGAGCACGGCAGCCGACAGCGTGGCGGCGCTCGCTCCCCCGTTGCGGTTCCGCATGGCGATGACGAGCAACCAAACCACCACCGTCGCAGCTTGCACCATCGCCGTGCGGACGGCCCAGCGTCGCACGGTCGCAGCGCCGGGCAGCGTCGTCGTCGGCGTGGTCGCGAGGAGGGCGATGGCGGCGTGAAAGACGAGGAGCCCGGTGGCGACCACGATGGTTCTGCCCGCGCCGACGTCCGCGGCGGCAGACCGCAGCCATACCCACATCGTGAGAGCGACGAGTCCGAGGGCGATGTGCGTATCCGGACGACGTGCCGCCGCAAGAGCCATCGGCACGCTCGACATGATCAGTGTGATGCTGAACGACGAGGAGGGCGAGTGCGTGATTCCTGCCATCAGGCACGCACCCACGCCGCTGACCACAGCGAGTGCAGCCAGGATCCACCGTTCGGCGCTCATCGCCGGGCCAGCCGGGGTGCCGCTGAGCGTCGCATCGCCTCGCGCAGGAACGGGTCGAGGCTGCCCGGCCCGCGCCACGGCATGATCGGGACACCGATGCTCTGCGCAACGTGGATCTCCCGCTCGCGCTCCAGCAGGCGGATCCGCCACGCCACTGCGTGCACGTCGGCATCGTCTGGCGCGCTGCCTGCACCGGGTTCGAGCAGATCAACCGGCATCGTGTCCACCACCACGACGGTGGAACCGCGGCGGACCAGCGCCACGGCGCGCTCCAGCGCAGCGCGTGTCACGAGCGGCGACAGGATGACGACGAGGGCCTCACCCGGGATGCTGACACGCAGCCGACCCGGCCGTCCGGGCGGGTCGGATCCGGCAGAGATCTGGGCGAGCGCGTCGAGGATGCGCCGCAGTTGATGCTGGCCGGTCGACGGAGGAACCGGTCGTGGCAGCGACGAGCCGAACACGCGCAGGCTCACCCGGTCACCACGCTGCAGATGATGACCCGCAATCGCCGCTGTGGCGCGCACAGCCGCATCGAGGCTCGACGCGCGCCCGTCGATGCCCTCGCTGATCCCGATGTCGGAGAACGCGTCCACGTCGAGCACGACGTGGGATTCCTGATCGGCCCAGGTCGTGGTCACGTGCAGGCTGCCGGCGCGCAGCGATCGTGGCCAGTTGATCCGGCGGATACGGTCGCCGGTTTGGAACGCGCGGATACCGGCGAACTCTGAACCGTCCCCCGGTGCGGCCGAGCGGCTGTTGCCGACCAGACCGTTGGAGCGGCGAATGGCGCCGTTCGAGTCGAACACCGTGGGCAGCGGCAGGCTGGTCAGTACGAGCCGGTCGGTGTGGTCGGTCCATCGGAACGCGCCCCACGGACTGGTGGCGCTCACCGTGACGGGCTCCAGCTCGTGGCGGCCCCACCGCAGGGCCCGCAGCTCGATGGCGAGCGGCGAGGGTCCGCTGATCGCGCCGCGGGCCGGCGTCGGCTCGATCCACGCCGCACGCTCCATCGCCGCCACCACGACGTCTGCAGGTCGCTCACGTTGGTCAGGCTCGACGTCGACGGACCAGATCGTGGAGTCGCCCTCGCGCACGGTGGGCTCGGCGAGGACGACACGCGTGGTCATTGCGTGGAGCGGTCGTGTCACCAGCGACCACGCGCAGATGATGGCGAACGGTGAGGCGATGACGAGCACGTCGGGACGGCGGAACAGCACGGCAATCATCGCCAGCGCGGCGGCGACAACGGTGCTGCGCACGTGTGCGATCGTGGGCCGCCAATGAGGCGGCACGGTCACGAGGGCTTCCGTTCGGGCTCACGCGCCGAGGGTGTGCCTGTGGTCGACAACACGCCCGCCACAACCGTCGTACCCGACGCCTTGCTCATCCACAGTTCCGGCTTCACGGCCACGCGATGGCCGAGCACCGAGACGGCCAACGCCTGCACGTCCTCTGGCGTCACGTAATCGCGCCCGGCGATCACGGCATGCGAACGGGCCGCGAGCATCAACGCCAGGGCGCCGCGCGGCGACGCACCCATCAGCGCGTGCGGGTGCGTTCGCGTGGCGGCGGTGAGCGCGACGCAGTAGCGGCTGATGCTCTCGTCGACCTCGACGCACTCGATCGCCGCCTGCATCGACAACAGCGTCGGCGCGTCGGTCATCTGGCGAAGGGTCTGTTCCTCGTGGCGGCGCTGCAGACGCCGCCGCAACACGTCCCACTCTTCGTCGGCAGTCGGGTATCCGAAGCTGACGCGCAGCATGAACCGGTCGAGCTGGGCCTCGGGCAGCGGGTACGTGCCCTCGTACTCGACAGGGTTGGCGGTGGCCAGAACATGGAACGGAGCGTCGAGCACGAACGTTTGGCCCTCGACGGTGATCTGGCGTTCCTGCATCGCCTCCAGCAGCGCCGCCTGAGTCTTTGGTGGCGTTCGGTTGATCTCGTCGGCCAGCAGCAGACCGGTGAACAGGGGCCCGCGCCGGAACGTGAATTCGGCGTGCCGCTGGTCGTACACGAACGAGCCGGTGAGATCGGCGGGCAGCAGATCGGGCGTGAACTGCGCTCGCGTGAAATGCAGTCCCAGGGTCTGCGCGAATGATCTCGCGGCCAACGTCTTGCCGAGCCCAGGAAAGTCCTCCAGCAGCACGTGACCGCCGGCGAGGATTCCGCTGAGCACAGCGGTGAGCGCGGCGCGCTTGCCCACCACTGCCACCTCGACCTCGTCCAGCACAGCGGTGGCGAGCCGGGAGACCTCGGCGATCTCCATCTCGGGAATGCTGGTGGGTTCTGTGGGCTCCGGCATGGATCTCCGAATCAGATCGACTCGATCAGGGCGACCACATGGGCGAGTCGCGCCGGTTCAGCGAGATGCGCGCCCGGTGGCGGGCTTTCGATCAGCGCCACCAGTTCCGGGGTGAGCAGGCGCTCCGCCCCCGATGGATCTGCCATTCGGTCCACCCCGTGGCGGTCTCGAAGGCGGTCGTCGACGAGGCCCACCAGTGTGGCGTGCAGGCGGTGACTCGGGCCGAGCTGACCACGCTCGCGTGTAACCATTCGCACCAATGACTCCGTGCGGCTGTCGAGAATCCGCACCTGTGGCTCCGGTGCGACGCTGTCTGGCCAGACCGCCGGCGTGGCCGTGACGACGAGGTCGAATGCGAGCGTGCCGACCGCAGCGATGGCCGCCAGGATCAGCGCAAGCGGTAGCAACCTCGGCTGCATACCGGCGCCGATGAGGACGGTCTCGATCACTGCGCCGCCCACCACGGGTACGGCGATGCGGAGCCACCAGCCCCGCATCACACCCGCACCAGACCCAGGCTGTGGTGCACGCGCTCGAGCGCTGCGAGAGCCGCCGACCGCTCGAGCTCGCCGAGGGGATGGGTGGAGAACCGGGCCTCGCGGAACAACGCCGCGAGCTCGTTGATCGCGGCGGCGTCGGCCGTGGATCCCGCCAGCACCTTGCGGACGAACTCGGTGGAGGTGTCGGCTGCGCCGCGACGCAAACCGGCGGCGGCCACCACGTCTTCGAGTCGCAACCAGCACGCAGTGATTGCGTTGCGCGGCGATCCCTCCAGCAGCGCGGCGCGCTGCTGGCCGGCGTCCAATGCGAGGTGGTGGCCGACCTCGGCCACCGGGTCCCGACCTGCAGGCGGGGCAGGACCGAGGTTCCCGCTGGACCACCTCGGCCGCCGACGCCAGACGGCCGCCACGAACAACCCCGTCACGGCGACGAGCGCGAGCCGCAGCAGCGAACCGACCCACGCAGGCAGACGCCACCGAGCGGGCGCCCGGCCGGGTCCGGGCAAGGTGTCAACGGTCGCGTCCGTCGGCACGGAGGATGTCCTCACGGGGCCCACGCCCGGCCCACC